>NZ_JBMDKG010000031.1:0-98252 GCF_057809595.1 Variovorax sp. FG153 | reverse complement strand
GCCAAGTCCGACGTCGCCATGCCCGCGGCCGCCAAGCTGCTGGCCGACAACAACCTCAAGACCAGCGACGTCGCCGGCACCGGCAAGGACGGCCGCGTGACCAAGGGCGACGTGCTCGGCGCCGTGGCCTCGGGTGCCACCGCCAAGGCCGCGCCCGCCGCGATCCCCGCGCCGGCCGCCAAGCCCGCGCTGCCGCAGGTCGCCGCGCCCACCAGCGCGCCGGACCTGGGCGAGCGCCCCGAGCAGCGCGTGCCGATGAGCCGCCTGCGCGCGCGCATCGCCGAGCGCCTGTTGCAGTCGCAGTCGACCAACGCCATCCTCACGACCTTCAACGAGGTCAACATGGCGCCCGTCATGGACCTGCGCAAGCGCTTCCAGGACACCTTCACCAAGGAACACGGCGTCAAGCTCGGCTTCATGAGCTTCTTCGTCAAGGCCGCGGTGCATGCACTCAAGAAGTACCCGGTGCTCAACGCCTCGGTCGACGGCAACGACATCCTGTACCACGGCTACTTCGACATCGGCATCGCCGTCGGTTCGCCGCGCGGCCTGGTGGTGCCGATCCTGCGCAATGCCGACCAGATGAGCTTCGCCGACATCGAGAAGAAGATCGCCGAGTACGGCAAGAAGGCCCAGGAAGGCAAGCTCGGCATCGAGGAGATGACCGGCGGCACCTTCTCGATCTCGAACGGCGGCACCTTCGGCTCGATGCTCTCGACCCCGATCATCAACCCGCCCCAGTCCGCGATCCTCGGCGTGCACGCCACCAAGGACCGCGCCGTGGTCGAGAACGGCCAGATCGTCATCCGCCCGATGAACTACCTGGCGATGAGCTACGACCACCGCATCATCGACGGCCGCGAAGCCGTGCTGGGCCTGGTCGCCATGAAGGAAGCGCTGGAAGATCCGTCGCGCCTCCTGTTCGACATCTGATCGGAGGCACGAACAGATGGCCAACAAACAATTCGACGTCATCGTCATCGGCGGCGGCCCCGGCGGCTACATCGCCGCCATCCGCGCGGCGCAGCTCGGCTTCAACGTCGCCTGCATCGACGAGTGGAAGAACGGCAAGGGCGGCCCGGCACCGGGCGGCACCTGCACCAACGTCGGCTGCATTCCCTCGAAGGCACTGCTGCAGTCGTCGGAGCACTACGAGCAGGCGAACCACCACTTCGCCGACCACGGCATCAAGGTCGAGGGCCTGGGCATTGACCTCGCCAAGATGCTGGCCCGCAAGGACCAGGTCGTGAAGCAGAACAACGACGGCATCCTGTACCTGTTCAAGAAGAACAAGATCAGCTTCTTCCACGGCCGTGGTTCGTTCGAGAAGTCCGGCGACGCCGGCTACGACATCAAGGTGGCCGGCGCCGCCGAGGAAACCATCACCGGCAAGCACATCATCGTCGCCACCGGCTCCACTGCCCGTGCGCTGCCCGGCGCGGCCTTCGACGAGGAGAACATCCTCTCGAACGACGGCGCCCTGCGCATCGGCGCGGTGCCGAAGAAGCTGGGCCTGATCGGCTCGGGCGTCATCGGCCTCGAGATGGGCTCGGTGTGGCGCCGCCTCGGCGCGGAAGTCACGGTGCTCGAGGCGCTGCCGACCTTCCTCGGCGCGGTCGACGAGCAGATCGCCAAGGAAGCCAAGAAGGCCTTCGACAAGCAGGGCCTGAAGATCGAGCTCGGCGTGAAGGTCGGCGAGATCAAGTCGGGCAAGAACGGCGTGAGCGTGGCCTGGACCAACGCCAAGGGCGAAGCCCAGACGCTCGAGGTCGACAAGCTGATCGTCTCGATCGGCCGCGTGCCCAACACCATCGGCCTGAACGCCGAGGCGGTGGGCCTGAAGCTCGACGAGCGCGGCGCCATCGCCGTGGACGACGACTGCAAGACCAGCCTGCCGAACGTGTGGGCGATCGGCGACGTGGTGCGCGGCCCGATGCTCGCGCACAAGGCGGAAGAAGAGGGCGTGGCCGTGGCCGAGCGCATTGCCGGCCAGCACGGACATGTCAACTTCAACACCGTGCCGTGGGTGATCTACACCAGCCCCGAGATCGCGTGGGTCGGCCAGACCGAGCAACAGCTCAAGGCCTCGGGCCGCGCCTACAAGGCCGGCACCTTCCCGTTCCTGGCCAACGGCCGCGCGCGCGCGCTCGGCGACACGACCGGCATGGTCAAGTTCCTGGCCGACGCGGCCACGGACGAGATCCTGGGCGTGCACATCGTCGGCCCGCAGGCCAGCGAATTGATCTCCGAAGCCGTGGTGGCGATGGAGTTCAAGGCCAGTGCCGAGGACATCGCGCGCATCTGCCACGCGCACCCCTCGCTGTCGGAAGCCACCAAGGAAGCCGCGCTCGCGGTCGACAAGCGCACGCTGAACTTCTGATCCAGCGGCGAGCACGCCGCGGGCGGCCCTTCGCGGGCCGCCCGCGGCCATTCAACCCTTGAGCACCCCCCTCCCTTGAGCGTCAAACAGGCTTACGAAGCGGAACTCGCGGCGCGCGGGTTCAAGAGCGATCCCGCGCAGATGCGGGCCGTCGAGGCGCTCGACCGCTGCGCCACGGAATGGGCGGCCTACAAGTCGCAGCGTTCCAACGCGCTGAAGAAGCTCATCAACCGGCCCGAGCTGCCGCGCGGCGTCTACATGTACGGTGGGGTGGGGCGCGGGAAGAGCTTCCTGATGGACCTCTTCTTCAATGCCGTGCCGCTGCGGCGCAAGACGCGCCTGCACTTCCACGAATTCATGCGCGAGGTGCACCGCGAGCTGCGCGAGCTGCAGGGCACCGTCAACCCGCTCGACGAGCTGGGCCTGCGCATCTCGAAGCGCTACAAGCTGATCTGCTTCGACGAGTTCCACGTCGCCGACATCACCGACGCGATGATCCTGCATCGCCTGCTGGTGGCGCTGTTCGAGAACGGCGTGGGCTTCGTCACCACTTCCAATTTCAAGCCCGACGACCTCTATCCCGGCGGGCTGCACCGCGACCGCATCCTGCCCGCCATCGAGCTGCTGAACCAGAAGCTCGAGGTGCTCAGCGTGGACAACGGCACCGACTACCGGCGCCGCACCATGGAGCAGCTGCGCATGTATCTCACGCCGAACGACGGCGAGACCGAGAAGGAGATGCGCAAGGCCTTCGAGAAGCTGGCCGAGACCGCCGACGAGAACCCCGTGCTGCACATCGAGTCGCGCGAGATCCGCGCGCGGCGCAAGGCCGGCGGCGTCGTCTGGTTCGACTTCAAGACGCTGTGCGGCGGGCCACGCTCGCAGAACGACTATCTCGAGATCGCGAGCCAGTTCCACACCGTGCTGCTGTCCGACGTGCCGCACATGCCGGTGCGCATGGCCTCGGAGGCGCGCCGCTTCACCTGGCTGGTCGACGTGCTGTACGACCGCCGCGTCAAGCTCATCATGTCGGCCGAGGTGCCGGCCGAGGCGTTGTACACCGAGGGGCCGCTGGCGCACGAGTTTCCGCGCACGGTCTCGCGGCTCAACGAGATGCAGTCGGCCGAATTCCTCGCGCTGGAACGCCGCATCGTCGACACTCGCCTCACATGAAGAAAACCCTCGTCCTTGCCCTGTGGATGCTGCTGGCCGGCCTGCCCGCCTGGGCCCAGTCCAACGCCGCCGCCGGCGCCGCCGACCTCGAGGCCGAGCGCAGCCGCCTGGCCTCCGAGCGCGCCGCCATCGAGGCGCGCTACCAGGGCGAACGCAAGGCCTGCTACGCCAAGTTCGCGGTCGAGGACTGCCTGCGCGACAGCCGCGCGCGCCGTCGTACCGAGACCGACCACATCAAGCGCCAGGAATCCTCGATCAACGACATCGAGCGCCAGCGCCGCGGCGCCGCCGAGCTGCGCAAGCTCGACGAGAAGAAGGCCACCGAGCGCCCGCAGGACTCCGCGCAGCAGCGCGAGCAGTCGATGCAGAACCAGCGCGAGCGCGAACAGCGTGCGGCCGACCATGCGCAGGGCCGTGCCGCGACGGCCGCCGAGGCGCCCGAGCGCCAGCGCCAGTTCGACCAGAAGCAGAGCAACCAGGCGGCCGAGCAGGCCAAGGCCGCGCAGCGCCGGGCCGAGGCGCCCGAGCAGGTCCAGCGCTACGAGGAAAAGCAGCGCAAGGCCGAGGAGCACCGCGCCAGCCGCGAGCGGCAGAACGCCAGCCGCACCAAGCCGCGTGGCGCGCCGCTGCCGCCGGCCGAACCGGCCGCGCCGAAGCCCTGAGCGCCGCGCGGCGGCCCGCGGGCCGCGGATCTCAGGCCGCCGGCAGCGGCTCGAGCTTGAGCACCGCGATCGAGATGTTGTCGCCGGTGCCATGCGCGCGGCGACGCGCCTCGCCCACCAGGATCTCTACCGCATCGCGCGGCGGCTGCGCATGCAGCACGCTCGCGAGCTCCTCGGGGGTGAAGTAGTGCCACAGGCCGTCGCTGCAGGCCATCAGCAGGTCGCCGGGCTGCATCCTCGGCACCTGGTCGGGCGCGATCGGCGGTGGTGTCGAGCGCATGCCCAGGCAGCCGAGCAGGATGTTGCCCTGCGGATGCACGTTGGCCTCGGCCTCGGTGATCTCGCCGCGGTCGATCAGCGTCTGCACGTACGAATGATCGCGCGTGCGCTTGATCAGCCGGCCGTCGTGGAAATGGTAGATGCGCGAATCGCCCGCATGGATCCAGGCGCAATCGCCGTTCGGGTTCATGAGAAAGGCCGCCAGCGTGCTGTGCGGTTCCTGCTCGCTCGACACGGCCGTGAGCTTGATCACCGTGTGCGCGTCCTCGAGCAGCTGGCGCAGCAGCGCCTCGGCCTGGTCGCGCGCGGGGTTGTAGCGCGCGAACAGCTGGCGCGCCGTCATCAGCACCTGGTCGGAGGCCTTGCGCCCGCCGCTGCGTCCGCCCATGCCGTCGGCCACCACGGCGAGCACGCAGCCCGGCGTGCGCGGATGCGCGATCAGCAGCACCTGGTCCTGCTGGTAGGGGCGGTCGCCCTTGTGCAGGCCGGTGGCGGCAACGAGTCGAAAGCCTTGGGTCATGAGCGCGAATGCGCCAATGCAGCGCCGCCTGTCTTCTCTGGAGTTCGTGTCACGACGTATTATCGAATGAACACGAGCCCGGGCCGCGCAGAAGATGCGCTCGCTCCTCCCACGTTGGATTCGAATCTCCACTCCCTTTCCCGCCAGCTGATCGAGCTGCGCATCGAGCATGCGGATCTCGATGCGTCCATCGACGGCCTGAGCGAGGTCGTGCCGCAGGACGAGCTGCTCCTGCGCCGCCTCAAGAAGCGCCGCCTCGCGCTGCGCGACCAGATCGTGCGGCTCGAGAACGCGATCGATCCGAAGGAGCCGGCATGAGTGCCGTGGGCCTGGAAGACACGCTCGCATCGAAGGTGCTCGAAGCTTTCTCCGAGGGCGGCGTGCTGTCGCGCGCGGCCGAGCAGTTCCGCGAACGCTCGGGCCAGACCGAGATGGCGATGGCCGTGGCACGCACCATCGAGCAGGGCGGCATGCTGGTGGTCGAGGCCGGCACCGGCGTCGGCAAGACCTTCTCGTACCTGGTGCCCGCGCTGCTGAGCGGCGAGCGCGTGCTGCTCTCGACCGCCACCAAGGCGCTGCAGGACCAGCTGTTCGGCCGCGACCTGCCGCGGCTGGTGGAGGCGCTGGGCCTGCCGGTGCGCACCGCGCTGCTCAAGGGCCGCGGCAGCTATCTCTGCCTGCATCGCCTCGACATGGCGCGCCACGATGCCTCGCTGCCGGAGCGCGGCAGCCTGCGCACGCTGGCGAAGATCGAGCAATGGTCCAAGGCCACGCGCACCGGCGACCTGGCCGAACTGCCGGGGCTCGACGAGCGCTCGCCGCTGATCCCGCTGGTGAGTTCCACGCGCGAGAACTGCCTGGGCGCGCAGTGCCCGCAGTTCAAGCCCTGCCACGTCAACCTCGCGCGGCGCGAGGCGCTGGCGGCCGACGTGGTGGTCATCAACCATCACCTGTTCTTCGCCGATCTCGCGGTGCGCGAGACCGGCATGGCCGAGCTGCTGCCGAGCGTCAGCGTGGTGGTGTTCGACGAGGCGCACCAGCTCAACGAGACCGGCGTGCAGTTCCTCGGCACCAACCTCGGCACCGGGCAGGCACTCGACTTCGCGCGCGACGTGCTCGCGGCCGGCCTCACGCATGCGCGCGGCCTGGTCGACTGGCAAGGCATCGTGGCCGGGCTCGAGCGCGCGGCGCGCGAGCTGCGGCTGGCGGTGGGCAAGCAGTGGCCGGGCGCGAAGCTGCGCTGGGCCGGGCCTTCGCCCGAGGGCATCGGCGAGCACGAATGGCAGGGCGCGCTCGACACGCTGCAGATCGCCTTCGAGGAAGCGGCCGAAGGGCTCGACACCGTGAGCGAGCTGTCGCCCGATTTCGTGCGGCTGCTCGAGCGCGCGCGCGAGCTCGCGAAGCGCGCCGCCAAGTTCGCGCGCGCCTGCGCGCCGGAGTCGGTGCGCTGGGTCGACGTGGGCACGCAGCTGCGGCTGGTGGAGTCGCCGCTCGATATCGCGGAGGCGATGCGCACGCGCGTGCTCAAGATCGCCAAGCCGCGCGACGACGAGGCGCCGGCGCCCGGCGCTCGCGAGGCCGTCGACGACTACGAGGCCTGGCTCGATGCGCAGGGCGGCGGCGATGACGATGACGAGGAGCCGTCGCGCGCGCACGAGCCCGAACCAGCGGCCGCCGAGCGCCGTCGCCGCGCCTGGGTCTTCACCTCCGCCACGCTGGGCGACGATCCCACGCTGCGCTGGTTCACCGAACCTTGCGGCCTTGAGGACGCGGAGGTGCTGCGCGTGCGCAGTCCCTTCGACTACGCCGCGCAGGCCGCGCTCTACGTGCCGCGCGCCTTCCCCAAGCCCAACGAGCCCTCGCACAGCCTGCGCGTGGCGCAACTGGCCGCGCGCGGCGCCGGCGCGCTCGGCGGCCGCACGCTGGTGCTGACCACCACGCTGCGCGCGCTGCGCACCGTGGGCGACGAGATCCGCCAGCAGATCGAGCGCCTGGGCATCGAGCGGCGGCCCGAGGTGCTGGTGCAGGGCGAACTGCCCAAGCGGGTGCTGATGGACCGCTTCCGCGAGGGCGACACGATGGGCCGGCCCGGCTGCGTGCTGGTGGCCTCGGCCTCGTTCTGGGAGGGTTTCGACGCCCCCGGCGATGCCTTGCAGCTGGTGGTGATCGACAAGCTGCCGTTCCCGCCGCCCAACGATCCGCTGGTCGAGGCGCGCTCGCAGCGGCTCGAGGCGCAGGGCCGCAGCTCGTTCGGCGACTACTCGCTGCCCGAGGCCGCGGTGGCGCTCAAGCAGGGGGCGGGGCGGTTGATCCGGCGCGAGACCGACAGCGGTGTGCTGGTGATCTGCGACACGCGCCTGGTCGCGATGGGCTATGGCCGGCGCCTGCTCGGTGCGCTGCCGCCGATGCGGCGGCTCGAGACCGAGGCCGATCTCGACGCGGCGATCGCGGACCTGAGCGTGCCGGTGCAGGACTGACGCGCGCGCAATGAAAAAGCCCGAGGGCTCGCGCCATCGGGCTTGGATGCGGGGTCAGCCGAGATGGCTGGCCGTTGCGATCACCACATCTTCCACCAGGGATCGTCCTTGGTCTTGAAGCCCTGGGTCAGGTAGGTGCTCTGCGGGTAGTTGGAGGTCAGCACGCGCTGCGCGTCGTCGCGCAGGTCGTTCATGCCGAGCGCGTCGTACGAGCGCACGATGATGTAGAGCGCTTCCTCGACGGCGGGCACTTCGCGGTAGTCGGCGATCGCGCTCTGGGCGCGGTTGATGGCCGCCAGGTAGGCGCCGCGCGAGTAGTAGTAGCGCGCCACGTGAACCTCGTACTGGGCGAGCGAGTTCACGATGTAGTTCATGCGCTGGCGCGCATCGGGCGTGTAGCGCGACTCGGGGAAGCGGGTGACCAGCTCCTTGAACGATTCGAACGATTCCTTGGCCGCCTTCTGGTCGCGCTCCGACAGGTCCTGGCGCGTGAGGAACGCGAACATGCCGAGGTCGTCGTTGAAGTTGATCACGCCCTTGAGGTACAGCGCGTAGTCGAGCGCGGGGCTGGCGGGGTGCAGTTTCAGGAAGCGGTCGATGGTGGAGACCGCGGCGGCCTTGTCGCCGCCCTTGTACTGGGCGTAGGCCTTCTCGAGCTGCGCCTGCTGCGCCAGCGGCGTGCCGGCGGCGCGGCCCTCGAGCTTCTCGTACAGCGGCACGGCCTTGTCGTAGGCGCCGGAACCGGCTTCGTCCTTGGCTTCCGCGTAGATCCGGTTGGGGCTCCAGGTCGCGGTCTTGTCGTCCTTGGTGCTCGAACAGCCGGCGAGCAGCGCGAGGGCGCTGAGCGCCATCCAGGCTGGGACCGATAATTTGGCGCGAATCATCACATGCGGCTTTCGTGAAACAGTTGCCCTCAATTATATCGACCGACCCCCGCGACAACTCCCCGGAGGCGGCCGAGCTCGACGAGGGCGCCGATCCGTCTGAAGCCAGCGAGTGGCGGGATTTCGTCGTCGACCCCGCGCAGCACGGACTGCGGCTGGATCGCGCGCTGGCCGCGTTGGTTCCCGAGTTCTCGCGCAGCTACCTGCAGCAGCTCATCGAAGCCGGCGCCGTCGAGCTGCAGGGCCGTGCCGCCACCAAGGCCTCGGCGGCCGTGCGGGCCGGGCAGGCGGGGCGCATCGAACTGCGCCCCACGCCGCAGAGCCAGGCCTTCCGGCCCGAGCCGATGGAGATCGTCACCGTCTACGAGGACGAGCACCTGCGCGTGATCGACAAGCCGGCCGGCCTGGTGGTGCATCCCGCCCCGGGCCACTGGAGCGGCACGCTGCTCAATGGCCTGCTCGCGCTCGATCCCAAGGCGCTGCTGCTGCCGCGCGCGGGCATCGTGCACCGCCTCGACCGCGACACCAGCGGGCTGATGATGGTCGCGCGCACCCGCGCCGCCATGGACGCGCTGGTGGCGCTGATCGCCGCGCGCGAGGTCAAGCGCCAGTACCTGGCGCTGGGCCACAAGCCCTGGACCGGCCCGGCCGCGCGCCAGGTCGACGCGGCCATCGGCCGCGACCCGCGCAACCGGCTGCGCATGGCGGTGGTCGACCTGCAGCAGCACGCCGGCAAGACCGCCCGCACCCTGATCGAGCGCCTGGACAGCGAGGAGCGCGGCTGCGTGGTGCGCTGCACCCTCGAGACCGGCCGCACGCACCAGATCCGCGTGCACATGGCATCGATCGGCCATCCGCTGGTGGGCGACACGCTCTATGGCGGCACGCCCGCCGCGGGCCTCGCGCGGCAGGCGCTGCACGCGTTCCGGCTGGCCTTCGTCCATCCGGTCACGCAGGCCCCGATCGCGCTGCATTCGCCCGTGCCGGCCGATCTCGCCGAGGCCTTGCGGGCCTGGGGGCTGGACTACAATCGCGCCTGACGGCCTCCAGGGCCGCCGCGCCGGCCGCTTGGTGCCGGCCCCGCGTTGCACTCGCCGCGTGCCGGCAACGCCTCCTTCCATCCTTCTGAACAAAAAAAGCGTCTCCTAAGACGCCTTTTCCCGGACAACGCGAACCATGAATACGGCGGATGCCAAGCGCATTCTCGAAACCGCCTTGATCTGTTCGAGCCAGCCGCTGCCGGTGCGCGAATTGCGCGTGCTGTTCGACGACGAACTGGGCGTGGACACGATCAAGTCGCTGCTCCTCGAGCTGCAGGAAGACTGGACGCAACGCGGCCTCGAGCTGGTCAGCGTGGGCAGTGGCTGGCGCTTCCAGAGCCGGCCCGAGATGCGCGACCACCTCGACCGCCTGCACCCCGAGAAACCGCCGCGCTACACCCGCGCGGCGCTCGAGACCCTGGCCATCATTGCCTACCGCCAGCCGGTCACGCGCGGCGACATGGAAGACATCCGCGGCGTCACCATCAACTCGCTGATCCTCAAGCAGCTCGAAGACCGCAACTGGGTCGAGGTGATCGGCCACCGCGAGACGGTGGGCCGCCCGGCGCTGTACGCGACCACGCGCCAGTTCCTCGACGACCTCGGCCTGGCCTCGCTGGACCAGCTCCCGGTGATCGAGACGCCGGCGCAGCAGGCTGCGCTGGTCGACTCGCTCGAGCGCGCGGGCGGCGGCGACCAGCCGGCGCTGCCGATCGACGAGCCGGCCGCCGAGGACGCCGCGGTTGCCGTGGCGGTGGAAGAGGCGCAGACTGTGCCCACCACCCCGGCAGAAGAACAACAGCCCGAAGTCCGGCAGGCGGTCGCGGACGAAGCGTCGCCCGGCATGGCTCCCGAGCCGGGCGATGCCGTCCCCCTCGACGAACGAGGCGAGGACGCCGAACCGCCAGCCCCCACGGAAGCCCAGGCTCCCGCCGATACCGAACCCACCGAAGAACCCCGCATCGATCCCGACGCTCCGCCGCCGGACGCGACCGATCCTGACGCAGTCCTCCCCGGAAAGACCTCATGAGCTCATCCGATCCCGACGAAGCGGCGATCCTGCCGATCGACCCCTTGTCCAATGAAAACACGCCGGAAACGACCGGCCAGTCCGCGGGTGATGCTGCGAAAACCGTAGCGACGGCGGAGGAGGGCGCGGCACCGAAGCGGCGTCCGCGGCGCAAGAAGGAGGCCGTGGAGGCCACCGAGGCGCCGGCCGTGGCCGAGCCTGAAGCGCCCGTGGCGGCCGCCGAGAGCGCCGAGGAGCCGCCCAAGCCCGCCAAGCCGAAGCGTCCGCGCAAGCCGAAGGCCGTGGCCGAGGCGCCCGCGGCCGAATCCGAGCCGCCCGCGCTCGAAGCGGCACCCGAGCCCGTCGTGGCGCCGGCGCCCGAGCCGGAACCCGAGCCCGCGCCCGCTCGTGCCGAGCCGGTGCGTGCCCAGTCGCGCGACGAGGAAGACTCGGACGACCGCTCCGACGACGACGAAGACGAGGAAGACCCCGACGACGAGGAGGACGACCTCGATCGCGCCCGCCGCGCCGCCGAGCGCGAGCAGCGCAACGCGCCGCCGCCCGAGCCGATCCGCTTCGCCGACGTGATCTCGGGCCAGTTCGACGCCGACGAGGACAGCCCCGAGGTGCCGCCGCTCAAGCGCGTGCTGCTGCCCGAGGCCGATTCGCCCAAGCTGCACAAGGTGCTCGCGCAGGCCGGGCTCGGCTCGCGCCTGGAGATGGAGCAACTGATCCTGCAGGGCCGCATCTCGGTCAACAACGAACCGGCCCACATCGGCCAGCGCATCCAGTACGGCGACCAGGTCAAGATCAACGGCAAGCCGATCCGCTACCGGATCGCGCCGCCGCCGCCGCGCGTGATCGCCTATCACAAGCCCGTGGGCGAGGTCGTCACGCACGACGACCCGCAGAACCGCCCGACCGTGTTCCGCAAGCTGCCGCGCCTGCACCAGGGCAAGTGGCAGTCGGTCGGCCGGCTCGACCTGAACACCGAGGGCCTGCTGCTGTTCAGCAGCTCGGGCGACCTGGCCAACCAGCTGATGCATCCGCGCTTCGGCCTGGAACGCGAGTACGCGGTGCGCGTGCTCGGCGCGCTCAGCACCGAGGAACGCCAGAAGCTGCTCGACGGCGTGCGCCTCGACGACGGCATGGCGCAGTTCGGCACCATCGAGGACGGCGGCGGCGAAGGCTCCAACTGCTGGTACCGCGTCACCATCTCCGAAGGCCGCAACCGCGAGGTGCGCCGGCTGTTCGAGTCGGTGGGCCATGCGGTCAGCCGGCTGATCCGCATCCGCTACGGCGCGATGGTGCTGCCGCGCGGCCTCAAGCGCGGCGCCTGGATGGAGCTCGACGAGCGCGACATCCGCGCGCTGTTTCAGGCCTCGGGCGGCGCGCCCGCGCGGCCGGGCCCGCAGCAGCAACGCGGCCAGGGCCAGGACGGCGGCGGTGGTCGCAACGGGCGCAACAAGAAGCGCCGCGGCGGCCGCAACGGTGGCGGTGCCCAGGCGCGCGACGACGGTCCGATCCCGAGCCCGATGGGCGAGGCGCGAGCGCCGCGCGGCCCGCGCAACAACCGCGGCCCGGGCGGCGGCAACGGCGGTCCGCCGCAGCAACAGCAGGGCCGGCGCAACAACAACGGCGGCAATCGCAACCGGCAGGGCGGCGACGACCGTCCGCCGAGCGGCGCCAACCAGCCCGATCCGATGAAGACCTCGCTCGGCTACATCGGCGCCGACAGCTTCACGCGGCAGCGCAAGGAACAACGCCAGGGCGGTTCCGGCCGCCGCGGCGGCGGGGGCGGAGGCGGTGGTTTCGGCGGGCAGGGCGGCGGCGGTGGCCGGCGCCGCGGACGCTGAACAAAACAGCCGCGCCCGCGCGGCCTTTCGCGGGGTTTTCACCAAGGTGGTGAATCCCGCCGGTTAAAATCGCGGGCTTTGTCGGGATACGGCGCAACAATATCGTTGCAGTTGTGACAAAAAACTTCAGAATCAAGCAAGCTCAGAAAGCACTTCCATGGCTATCGAACGTACCCTCTCCATCATCAAGCCCGACGCCGTCGCCAAGAACGTCATCGGCAAGATCGTTTCCCGCTTCGAGGCCGCCGGCCTGAAGATCGTGGCCGCCAAGCTGGTCCACCTCTCGCGCAACGAAGCCGAGCAGTTCTACGCCGTGCACAAGGAGCGTCCCTTCTTCAAGGACCTGGTCGAGTTCATGATCTCGGGCCCGGTGTTCGTGCAAGTGCTCGAAGGCGAGAACGCGATCGCCAAGAACCGTGACCTGATGGGCGCCACCGACCCGAAGAAGGCCGCCGCCGGCACCATCCGCGCCGACTTCGCCGACAGCATCGACGCCAACGCCGTGCACGGTTCGGACGCTCCCGAAACCGCCGCCAACGAAGTGGCGTTCTTCTTCGCCGGCCTCAACGTCTACGCACGCTGAAGCCGTATCTCGACCGAATCCATGACCACGGCCAACCTGCTCGATTTCGATCTCGAGGGGTTGGCTGCGTTCTGCGAAAAACTCGGCGAGAAGAAATTCCGCGCCACGCAGCTGTTCCGCTGGATCCACCAGCGTGGCGCCAGCGACTTCTCCCAGATGACCGATCTGGCCAAGTCGCTGCGCGAGAAGCTCGCGACGACCGCGCGCGTCGAGGCGCTGCCGGTCATCACCCAGCACGAATCCAAGGACGGCACGATCAAGTGGCTGTTCGACGTCGGTGACGGCAATGCCGTCGAAGCCGTCTTCATTCCCGAGGACGACCGCGGCACGCTGTGCGTGTCGTCCCAGGCCGGCTGCGCGGTCGGCTGCCGCTTCTGCTCGACCGGCCACCAGGGCTTCAGCCGCAACCTGAGCACGGGCGAGATCGTCGCCCAGCTGTGGTTCGCCGAGCACTTCCTGCGCAAGCACCTGAAGCGCGACGAGCGCGTCATCTCCAACGTGGTGATGATGGGCATGGGCGAGCCGCTGCAGAACTATTCGGCGCTGGTGCCCGCGCTGCGCACCATGCTCGACGACAACGGCTACGGCCTCTCGCGCCGCCGCGTCACGGTCTCGACCTCGGGTGTGGTGCCGATGATCGACCGCCTGGGCGCCGACTGCCCGGTGGCGCTCGCCGTCTCGCTGCACGCGCCCAACGATCCGCTGCGCGACGACCTGGTGCCGCTGAACCGCAAGTACCCGATCGCCGAGCTGCTCGAGGCCTGCAAGCGCTACCTCGCGCACGCGCCGCGCGACTTCATCACCTTCGAGTACTGCATGCTCGACGGCGTCAACGACCAGCCCGAACATGCGCGCCAGCTCATCGAGCTGGTGCGCACGCACGGCGTGTCGTGCAAGTTCAACCTGATCCCGTTCAACCCGTTCCCGGCCTCGGGCCTGCTGCGCTCGCCGCAGCCGCGCGTGCTGGCCTTCGCGAAGATGCTGAGCGAAGCCGGCCTGGTGACCACGGTGCGCAAGACGCGCGGCGACGACATCGACGCCGCCTGCGGCCAACTGGCCGGCGACGTCAAGGACCGCACCCGCGCGGCCGAGCGCATGGCGCAGCGCCGCCTGGCGTCGTCCGCCTCGGGAACGGAGCGAACGGTCGTGTTGCATCCGGTCCGCAAGACCGCCTCCACCGCCTCCCAGGAGCATTGAACCGATGAGCATGGCTTTTCCGACGGCGAGCGCCGGGCTGCAACGCGTGCTGGCCGCCAGTGTCGCGGGCATCGTGGCGCTGCTGCTCTCGGGGTGCGTGAACACCCGCACCACGACCACCAGCCTCGATTCGGCCAGTTCGCCCTCGGGCGCCCAGCTCGTCACCGAGTCGGACGAGTCGAATGCGCGCCGTCGCGCCCGCCTGCGCATGGAGCTCGCGGCCGGCTATTTCGAGCATGGCCAGAACACCGTGGCGCTCGACGAGATCAAGCAGGCGCTCAACGCCGATCCCAACTACGCCGATGCCTTCGCGCTGCGCGGGCTGGTCTACATGCGCATGGAAGACGCCGGCCTGGCCGAGGACAGCTTCCGCCGCGCGCTGGCGCTCAATCCGCGCGACGGCAACACGCGCCACAACTACGGCTGGCTGCTGTGCCAGCAGAACCGCTACCGCGACGCGGCCCAGCAATTCACCGAGGCGCTGGCCACGCCGGCCTATACCGAACGCGCCAAGACGCTGATGACGCAGGGCCTGTGCGAGATGCGCGCGGGCCAGCCCGTCGAGGCCGAGCGCTCGCTGCAGGCGGCCTATGAGATCGATGCCGGCAATCCGGTGGTCGGCTTCAACCTCGCCTCGCTGCTCGCGAAGCGCGGGGAATGGTCGCGCGCGCAGTTCTACGTGCGCCGCGTCAACAACGGTCCCTCGGCCAACGCCGAAACCCTGTGGCTGGGGATCAAGATCGAGCGCAGTCTCAACAACCGCGAGGCGGTCGCGCAGCTGGGCGGGCAGCTGCAGCGCCGCTTCCCGCAGTCGCGCGAAGCTTCGGCGTTCGAGCGCGGGAATTTCAATGACTGAACGGGTTTCCGAATTCGGCACTTCCGCGGCGGTCCCGCTCGAAGAAGCCGACAACAGCGACAAGTCCGCCGGCACCATGCTGCGCGAGGCACGCGAGGCGCACGGCCTGCACATCGAGATGGTCGCGGCCGCGCTCAAGGTGCCGGCGCAGAAGCTGCTGGCGCTCGAGGCCGACGACATCGCCGCCTTGCCCGATCCGGTGTTCGCGCGCGCGCTGGCCAGCAGCGTCTGCCGCGCGCTGCGCGTCGATCCGGCGCCGGTGCTCGCCAAGCTGCCGGGTGCGCCCAAGGCCGCGGTGGCGATGGCCGACCGCAATTTGAAGACCCACATCGTCTCGGGCACCTCGCGCTGGGGCAGCGGCCGTTCGGCCGGGCTGCCGTCGCGCGCGCTGCTGACCGTGGTCGCGTTGCTGCTGGTCGGCGCGGCCGCGATCTTCTGGCTGCCGCAGTCGGTGTTCGACCGCATCGGTGCCGCGGTGTCGCGCATCACGGCGCGCGGCGCGGCCGAAATCGGCCCCAACGCCGGA
Organism: Variovorax sp. FG153; assembly: GCF_057809595.1. Taxonomy (NCBI): domain Bacteria; kingdom Pseudomonadati; phylum Pseudomonadota; class Betaproteobacteria; order Burkholderiales; family Comamonadaceae; genus Variovorax; species Variovorax sp. FG153. Next base: position 82,810 of record NZ_JBMDKG010000031.1, on the reverse strand, counting down.
GAGCCTCCCGCGGCCAGCGGCGGCACGCCGGGCGTCGCGACCGAGAACGTGCCGGTTCCGGCCGCGGCGGTCGGCGCCGTCCCGCCCGCGGTCGTGCCGGCTCCCGCGGCGCCGGTCGCGGCAGTGCTCGCGGCCACGCCGCCGGCGGCGGCCGCATCCGCCGCCGCCGCGAGCGGCCAGGCGCTGGTCTTCGTGGCGCGCGAGGAATGCTGGATCACCGTGACCGACGCGGCGGGCAAGCAGTTGCTGCGGCGCAGCCTGCTGGCCGGCGAGACGGTCGGGCTGTCGGGGGCGCTGCCGCTCTCGGTGGTGGTCGGGCGCGCGTCGAGCGTCGACGTGCAGGTGCTCGGCAAGCCCTTCGATCTCAAACCCTTCACGCGCAACGGCGGCGTTGCGCGCTTCGAGGTGAAATCGTGAGCGAACCCCAGCCGATCGAATCCGCGGCGCCCAAGGCGCGCCGCTCGCGCCAGGCCCGCGTGGTCTGGGGGCCGCGCGTGGTCACGGTCGGCGGCGATGCACCGGTGCGCGTGCAGTCGATGACCAACACCGACACCGTCGACGCGATCGGCACCGCGATCCAGGTCAAGGAGCTGGCCCAGGCCGGCTCCGAAATGGTCCGCATCACGGTCAACACGCCCGAGGCGGCGGCGCAGGTGCCCTACATCCGCGAGCAGCTCGACCGCATGGGCATCGACGTGCCGCTGGTCGGCGACTTCCACTACAACGGCCACCGGCTGCTGACCGAGTACCCGGCCTGCGCCGAGGCGCTGAGCAAGTACCGCATCAACCCCGGCAACGTGGGCAAGGGCGACAAGAAGGACCGGCAGTTCGGCCAGATGATCGACGCGGCCATGCGCTGGAACAAGCCGGTGCGCATCGGCGTGAACTGGGGCAGCCTCGACCAGGAGCTGCTGGCCAGCCTGATGGACGCCAACAGCCAGCGCGCGCAGCCCTGGGACGCCAGGCAGGTCATGTACGAAGCGCTGATCACCTCGGCCATCGAATCCGCCAGGCTGGCCGAATCCATGGGCATGGCCGGCGAGCAGATCATCCTGTCGTGCAAGGTCAGCGGCGTGCAGGACCTGATCTCGGTCTACCGCGAACTCGCGCGGCGCTGCGACTATCCGCTGCACCTGGGCCTGACCGAGGCCGGCATGGGCACCAAGGGCACGGTGGCCTCGGCCACCGCGCTGTCGATCCTGCTGCAGGAAGGCATCGGCGACACCATCCGCGTGTCGCTCACGCCGCAGCCGGGCGAGTCGCGCACGCAGGAGGTGGTGATCGCCTCCGAGATCCTGCAGTCGCTGGGCCTGCGCATCTTCGTGCCGAGCGTCACCGCCTGCCCGGGATGCGGGCGCACCACCAGCACCACCTTCCAGGAACTGGCCAAGCAGATCGACGACTACCTGCGCCTGCAGATGCCGGTCTGGCGCAAGAAATACCCGGGCGTCGAGACGATGAAGGTGGCCGTGATGGGCTGCATCGTCAACGGCCCCGGCGAGAGCAAGCACGCGGACATCGGCATCAGCCTGCCCGGCACCGGCGAGGCGCCCGCCGCGCCGGTCTTCATCGACGGCGAAAAGGCCCTCACGCTGCGCGGCGACAATATCGCCAACGAGTTCCACCAGCTCGTCGAAACCTACATCGAAAAGCGCTTCGGCCAGCCCCAGGCTGCCGACGTCGCCTGACCACTCCTCTCCCATGGCTGACAAGATCAATGCCGTCAAAGGCATGAACGACATATTGCCGGCGAGCGTGCCGCGCACCGACCGCCTGCCCGACTCGGCCCTGTGGTCGTGGTTCGAGCAGACGGTGCGCTCGCTGCTCGCGCGCTACGGCTACCAGTACATCGTCACGCCGGTGGTCGAGCCCACGGCGCTGTTCGTGCGCGGCCTCGGCGAGGTGACCGACATCGTCGAGAAGGAGATGTACTCCTTCACCGACTCGATGAACGGCGACAGGCTCACGCTGCGCCCCGAGGCCACGGCCGGCATCGTGCGCGCCATGGTCGAGCACAACGCGCTCTACAACGGCCCGCTGCGGCTGTGGACCCTGGGCCCGATGTTCCGCCACGAGCGGCCGCAGAAGGGCCGCTACCGCCAGTTCCACCAGCTCGACGTCGAGGCGCTGGGCTTCGCGGGCCCGGACGTGGATGCCGAGCTGATCCTCATGGTGCGCGCGCTGTGGCGCGAGCTCGGGCTGCTCGAGGGCCAGCACGTGCGGCTCGAGCTCAACAGCCTGGGCCAGCCGGCCGAGCGCCAGGCGCATCGCGAGGCGCTGATCCGCCACTTCGAGGCGCATGCCGAGCTGCTCGACGCCGACGCGCAGCGCCGCCTGCACAGCAATCCGCTGCGCATCCTCGACACCAAGAATCCCGCCATGCAGGCGATGGTCGAGGCGGCGCCGCAGCTGATGGACTTCCTCGGCGAGGAGTCGCGCGCGCACTTCGCCGCGGTGCGCGCGGTGCTCGATGCCGCGGGCCTGGCCTACCGCGTCAACCCGCGCCTGGTGCGCGGCATGGACTACTACAACCTCACCGTGTTCGAGTGGGTCACCGACCAGCTCGGCTCGCAGGGCACGGTGTGCGGCGGCGGCCGCTACGACGGCCTCATCGGCCAGATGGGCGGCAAGCCCGCGCCGGCCGTGGGTTTCGGCCTGGGCATCGAGCGGCTGCTGCTGCTGATCCAGGAACTCGGCCTGCCGGTGCCGGGCAGCGCGCCCGCGGCCTATGCCATCGTGCCCGCGGCCGCGGCACTGCCGCAGGCGATGGTGGTGCTCGAGCAGTTGCGCGCGGCCGGCGTGGCCGTGGTGCAGCACGCGGGCGGCGGCGGCATGAAGGCGCAGTTCAAGAAGGCCGATGCGAGCGGCGCGCGCTATGCGCTGATCTTCGGCGAGGACGAACTGGCGCGCGGCGAAGTCACCGTGAAATCCTTGCGCGACGGCAGCGGTTCGCAGGTGGCCCGCCCGCTCGCGGACGTGGCCGGCTGGGCCGCCACCCTACAATCGCCGGCTCCCGGGGAATCATCGGCCCGTACTTGAGTCTTTCAGCCTAACGGAGGCGGATCATGAAAACACACGGGCGCACCCGGCGCACCGCGGCCTCGAGTCCTTCCAACCACTGACAGCGCATGGCAACCCATCTCGATCTCGAAGAACAGGAACAGCTCGACCAGCTCAAGCATTTCTGGAACACCTACGGCACCCTGATCACCTGGGTCGTGCTGCTCGTCGCCGGTGCCTTCGTGGCCTGGAACGGCTGGCAGTACTTCCAGCGCAGCAAGGCGGCCCAGGCGGCGGCGCTGTACGACGAGGTCGAGCGCAGCGCCCAGTCGGGCGATGCCGCCCGCATCGAGCGCGTGTTCAACGACATGAAGGAACGCTTCGCTGGCACCGCCTATGCGCAGCAGGCCGGCCTGCTGGCTGCCAAGACGCTCTACGACAAGGGCAATGCCGAAGCCTCGCGCGCCGCGCTCGGCTGGGTGGCCGACAAGGCCACCGACCCCGGCTACCAGGCCATCGCCAAGCTGCGCCTCGCGGCCGAACTGCTCGACGCGAAGTCCTACGACGACGCGCTCAAGCAGCTCTCGGGCAACGTGCCGAAGGAATTCGAGCCGCTGGTGGCCGACCGCAAGGGCGACATCTACCTGGCCCAGGGCAAGCGCGACGAGGCGCAGGCCGAGTACCGCAAGGCCTGGACCGGCCTCGGCGCCGCCTCCGAATATCGCCGGCTGGTCGAATTCAAGCTCAATGCGGTCGGCGTCGACCCCAGGAGCCTGGCGCCCGCCATCACCGTCACTCCCGCAGTTCCTGCCAAATCCTGATCGCCCGCCATCATGAATTTCATGCGTTTCATGCCTGAATCGACCGCCGTGCGCGCGGGGTCCGCTCTTGTCCTGGTCGCGGTCCTGGCCGCCTGCTCGGGCACTTCCAAGCCGAAGCCGGCCGAACTGCCGACCAATGCCTCGCTGATCGGCGTGCGCCAGGCCTGGAGCGTGAAGATCCCGGCGGTCAAGTTCCCGCTCACCACCGACATCAGCGGCGACATCGTGACCGTGGCCGCGGCCGACGGCACCGTGGTCGGCATCGACGCCCGCGCGGGCCGCGAGACCTGGCGCGCCAGCGTCGGCGCGCCGCTGGCGGCGGGCGTGGGCAGCGACGGTTCGATCACCGCCGTGGTCACCACCGGCAACGAGCTGGTCGCGCTGCAGGGCGGCAAGGTGATCTGGAAGCAGCGCCTCACGGCCCAGGCCTTCACCGCGCCGCTGGTGGCCGGTCGCCGCGTCTTCGTGCAGACCGCCGACCGCAACCTCAGTGCCTGGGACGGCGAGAGCGGCCGTCGCCTCTGGTCGCAGCAGCGCACCGGCGAGAACCTCGTGCTCAAGAAGCCGGGCGTGCTGCTGGCCGTCGGCGACACCCTGGTGGCCGGCATCGGCGGCCGCCTCGCGGGCATCAATCCGGCCAACGGCACCTCGCGCTGGGAATCGCCGATCGCGGCCCCGCGCGGCACCAACGACGTCGAGCGCCTGGTCGACCTGACCGGCAGCGTGAGCCGCGTGGGCGACACCGTCTGCGCGCGCGCCTACTACGCCAGCGTCGGCTGCGTCGACACGCTGCGCGGCGCGCTGGTCTGGAGCAAGCCGGCGTCGGGCGCCGAAGGCCTGGGCGGCGACGACGGTTTCGTCTACGGCACCGAGGCCGACGGCAGCGTCACCGCCTGGCGCCGCGCCGACGGCGAACGCGCCTGGCAGACCACCACCTTCAAGAACCGCACGCTGACCGCGCCGCTGGCCGTGGGCCGCTCGCTGGTCATCGGCGAGAGCACCGGCCTGCTGCTGTTCGTCTCGCGCGAAAACGGCGGCCTGCTGAACCGCACCACGCCCGATGGCTCGGCCATCGCGGCCACGCCCGTGGTCGTGGGCAACACGGTGGTCGTCGTCACGGCCAACGGCGGTGTCTTCGGCTACCGTCCCGACTGATCTTTGCTGCAGGGCATGGCCATGAATTGCGAATCCGCGAAGGAGCGGCCATGAAACCCGTCATGGCCCTGGTGGGCCGTCCCAACGTCGGCAAGTCCACGCTGTTCAACCGGCTGACCCAGTCGCGCGACGCCATCGTGGCGGACTTCGCCGGGCTGACGCGCGACCGCCACTACGGCAACGGCCGGCTGGGCAAGCACGAATTCATCGTCATCGACACCGGCGGCTTCGAACCCGACGCGGGCAGCGGCATCTTCAAGGAGATGGCCAAGCAGACGCGCCAGGCCGTGGCCGAGGCCGACGTCGTGGTGTTCGTGGTCGATGCCCGCGAGGGACTGTCGGCGCAGGACCACGACATCGCCAACGAGCTGCGCCGGCTGGGCAAGCCCTGCATCCTGGTGGCCAACAAGTCCGAGGGCATGCGCGACGGCGCCAAGCTGGTCGATTTCTACGAGTTGGGCCTGGGCGAGGTGCACGGCGTTTCAGCCGCGCACGGGCAGGGCATCCGCAGCCTGGTCGAGCTGGCGCTCGAATCGCTGAACCTGCCCGAACCCGAGGACGACGAGGATGGCGAGGACGACGTCAACAAGCCGATCAAGCTCGCGGTGGCGGGGCGGCCGAACGTCGGCAAGTCCACGCTGATCAACACCTGGCTCGGCGAGGAGCGGCTGGTCGCCTTCGACATGCCCGGCACCACGCGCGACGCGATCTCGGTGCCCTTCGAGCGCAACGGCCAGCGCTTCGAGCTGATCGACACCGCCGGCTTGCGCCGCAAGGGCAGGGTGTTCGAGGCGATCGAGAAGTTCTCGGTGGTCAAGACGCTGCAGGCCATCGAGTCGGCCAATGTCGTGCTGCTGCTGCTCGACGCCACCCAGGGCGTGACCGACCAGGACGCCCACATCGCGGGCTACATCCTCGAGAGCGGCCGCGCGGTGGTGATCGCCATCAACAAGTGGGACGCGGTCGACAGCTACCAGCGCGAGCAGATCCAGCGCCAGATCGAGACCCGGCTGGTGTTCCTCAAGTTCGCGGCGCTGCATTTCATCTCGGCCATCAAGCGCCAGGGCCTGGGACCGTTGTGGCAGGCCATTGCGCAGGCCCACAAGTCGGCCACGCGCAAGATGTCGACGCCGGTGCTGACCCGGCTCTTGCTCGAGGCGGTGCAATTCCAGACGCCCAAGCGCACCGGCATGTTCCGGCCCAAGCTGCGCTATGCGCACCAGGGCGGCATGAATCCGCCGCTGATCGTGATCCACGGCAATTCGCTCGAGCACGTGACCGATGCCTACAAGCGCTTTCTAGAAGGGCGCTTCCGCAAGGAATTCGACCTGGTGGGAACGCCATTGCGGATCGAATTCAAGAGCTCCCACAATCCTTACGCCGACAAGGACGAGTGAGCCTTGGGCGCCGTTGGCGGCCGTTGAGCGGGCGTCGCGGCGGAAGTTCCGTCTTTTGAGAACCGTTATTTTTCAAAGGCTTTTGGCGCGGAATGCTGCAGCGCGGGAGGCCTGTGTTAAGGTCCCTTTTCCAACAACTACTCTTGAACACGGAGAATATCGTGAGCAATAAAGGGCAACTTCTACAAGACCCGTTTCTGAACACACTGCGTCGCGAGCATGTGCCGGTTTCCATTTATTTGGTGAACGGTATCAAGCTGCAGGGTCAGATCGAGTCTTTCGACCAGTACGTCGTGCTGCTTCGCAACACGGTGACACAGATGGTCTACAAGCACGCCATTTCCACCATCGTGCCGGGTCGTGCCGTCAACTTCTCGGCCAACGAGAACGACGACGCCGCAGCCTGATCGGCGCGGAGCGCGGCGGTGTCAAACCCGCCGCGCTTTTCCCCTTTTCTGATACCGCTTGTCTGAACTGAATTCCCGCCAGGAAGGCGCCGTCGTTCTCGTCGGCGTCGACTTCGGGCTGCCCCATTTCGACAGCGAACTCGAAGAACTCGGCCTGCTCGCGCAAACCGCGGGCCTCTCGCCCGTGGCGCGCCTCGTGTGCAAGCGCAAGGTGCCCGACGCGGCGCTTTTCGTGGGCAGCGGCAAGGCCGACGAGATCAAGGAGCTCGCCGCGATGCATCGCGCGAGCGAGGTCATCTTCGACCAGTCGCTGAGCCCGGCCCAGCAGCGCAATCTCGAGCGCCAGCTCGACGTCGCGGTGTACGACCGGACCTTCCTCATCCTCGAGATCTTCGCGCAGCGCGCGCGCTCGCACGAAGGCAAGCTGCAGGTCGAGCTCGCCCGCCTGCAGTACCTGAGCACGCGACTCGTGCGCCGCTGGTCCCACCTGGAGCGCCAGACCGGCGGTGCCGGCGTGCGCGGCGGCCCGGGCGAGAAGCAGATCGAGCTCGACCGCCGGATGATCGCCGAGTCGATCAAGCGCACGCGCGAGCGCCTGGCCAAGGTGCAGAAGCAGCGCGGCACGCAACGCCGCCAGCGCGAGCGCCGCGAGACCTTCAACATCTCGCTGGTGGGCTACACCAACGCGGGCAAGTCCTCGCTGTTCAATGCGCTCGTGAAGGCCCGCGCCTACGCGGCCGACCAGCTGTTCGCCACGCTCGACACCACCACGCGCAACCTCTACCTGGGCGATGCGCGCCGGCAGGTGTCGATCTCCGACACCGTGGGCTTCATCCGCGACCTGCCGCACGGCCTGGTCGACGCCTTCAAGGCGACCTTGCAGGAAGCGGTCGATGCCGACCTGCTGCTGCACGTGGTCGATGCCTCCAACCCGCACCATCCCGAGCAGATGGCCGAGGTGCAGACGGTGCTGCGCGAGATCGGCGCCGATGCCGTGCCTCAATTGCTGGTCTTCAACAAGCTCGATGCCCTTGAAAGCACGCAACGTCCGCTGCATCTGCAGGACGACATGGACATCGACGGCGTGCAGGTTCCGCGCATCTTCCTGAGCGCCCGCAGCGGCGAGGGCCTGCCCCTGCTGCGCGCGGAGCTGGCCCGCCTCTCGGGCTCGATCGCCGATACCATGACCCCTGAGGGTGACGCTGAATTGCACGGCGCCACCCATTGATTGGGCACAATCCCGCCACTGACAAGAGAACGACGCGAATGAATGCAAAGCCAGTGTGGAAAGGGTTCTTGGGCATGTTCAACCTGAACGATGGCCGATGGGGGCGGGGCGACGATTCGTCCTCCTCGAACGGCGATCGCCCTTCGGGCAACAGGCCGCCCGACGCCGATCCCCCGGGTGCCCCGACGCCCCCGCCTTCGGGCAACAACGGCAACAACAACCGCCCGCGCGGCCAAGGCCCCAACCAGGGACCGCCCGACCTCGACGAACTCTGGCGCGATCTCAACCGCAAGCTCGGCGGCTTCTTCGGCGGTGGCCGAGGCAACAACAACCGTCCCAGCGGCGGCAACGGTGGCGGCAATGGCTACAAACCCGACATGAAGAACGCCGGCTTCGGCATCGGCCTGGTGGCCATCGTCGCCGTGCTGATCTGGCTCGGCACCGGCTTCTTCATCGTGAACGAAGGCCAGCAGGCCGTCATCACCCAGTTCGGACGCTACAAGACCACCGTGGGCGCGGGCTTCAACTGGCGCCTGCCGTACCCGATCCAGCGCCACGAGACCGTGGTCGTCACGCAGATCCGCTCGACCGACGTGGGCCGCGACGCCATCGTGCGCTCCACCGGCCTGCGCGAGTCGGCGATGCTGACCGAGGACGAGAACATCGTCGAGATCAAGTTCGCCGTGCAGTACCGCCTGAGCGACGCGCGCGCCTGGCTCTACGAGAGCAAGACGCCCGCCGACACGGTGGTGCAGGTGGCCGAGACCGCCGTGCGCGAAGTTGTCGGCAAGATGAAGATGGACGCGGCCCTCGCCGAGGAACGCGACCAGATCGCGCCGCGCGTGCGCCAGCTGATGCAGAACATCCTCGACCGCTACCAGGTGGGCGTGGAAGTGGTCGGCATCAACCTGCAGCAGGGCGGCGTGCGTCCGCCCGAACAGGTGCAGGCCGCCTTCGACGACGTGCTCAAGGCCGGGCAGGAACGCGAGCGCGCCAAGAATGAGGCGCAGGCCTATGCCAACAACGTGGTGCCGCTGGCCACGGGTACCGCTTCGCGTCTCAAGGAAGAGTCCGAAGCCTACAAGGCACGCATCGTGGCGCAGGCCCAGGGTGATGCCGGCCGCTTCGCCTCGGTGCTGACCGAGTACCAGAAGGCGCCGCAGGTCACGCGCGACCGCATGTACACCGACGCCATGCAGCAGATCTACGCCAGCACGACCAAGGTGCTGGTCGACAGCAAGCAGGGCTCCAACCTGCTGTACCTGCCGCTCGACAAGCTGATCCAGCAGACCGGCAACGGCAACCAGGCCACGCCGGTCGATGCCGCCAGCCCGAGCGTCGCCGGCACCGCGCCGGTGCAGTCCTCGGTGATCCCGGTCGCGCCGACCAACGACATGCGTGCCCGCGACGGCCGCTCGCGTGACCGCGACGTGCGTTGAACCAGGAAGGCAACAAGAACATGAACAGAATCGGATTCATCGCCTCGTCGATCCTCGTGCTGCTGGTGCTGCTGAGCTCGACCCTCTTCGTGGTCGACCAGCGCCAGTTCGGCGTGGTCTACGCCCTGGGCCAGATCAAGCAGGTCATCACCGAGCCCGGCCTCAACTTCAAGCTGCCGCCGCCGTTCCAGAACGTGTCGTACATCGACAAGCGGCTGCTCACGCTGTCGAGCCTCGACACCGAGCCCATGCTCACGGCCGAGAAGCAGCGCGTGGTGATCGACTGGTACGTGCGCTGGCGCATCACCGACCCGCAGGCCTACATCCGCAACGTCGGCCTCGACGAGAACGCCGGTGCCATGCAGCTCAACCGCGTGGTGCGCAACGCGTTCCAGGAAAACATCAACAAGCGCACCGTGCGCGACCTGATCTCGGTGCGCCGCGAGGCCCTGATGGCCGACGTGCAGCGCGAGGTGCTGGCCGTCGTGAAGGGCGCCAAGCCCTGGGGCGTGGACGTGGTGGACGTGCGCATCACGCGCGTCGACTACGTGGAAGCGATCACCGAATCGGTCTACCGCCGCATGGAAGCCGAGCGCAAGCGCGTGGCCAACGAGCTGCGTTCCACCGGTACGGCCGAAGGCGAGAAGATCCGCGCCGACGCCGACCGCCAGCGCGAGGTGATCGTCGCCAATGCCTACCGCGACGCGCAGAAGATCAAGGGTGAGGGCGATGCCCAGGCCGCCTCGGTCTACAGCGAGTCCTTCGGCCGCGATCCGCAGTTCGCGCAGTTTTACCGCAGCCTCGAGGCCTACAAGCAGAGCTTCAACAAGAAGAGCGACGTGATGGTGGTCGACCCCTCGTCGGACTTCTTCCGCGCGATGCAGGGTTCGGGCGCCGGCGCGCCGCGCCGTTGACGTCTCCGTTCGCAGCGGCTTCGGGGACGTGAGTTCCGACACCTTCTGGAGCGCGCTGGCGCTGGTGCTGGTGATCGAGGGCATCCTGCCCTTCGTGTCGCCCGGCGGCTGGCGTCGCGGCTTCGGCCAGCTGATGCAGCTGCGCGACGGGCAACTGCGCTTCTTCGGCCTGTGCAGCATCGTGCTCGGGCTGTGCCTGCTCTGGCTGCTGGCCTGAGGCCGGCAGCGCTTCTTTCCGACCCTTTCGCCCGCTTCGTCGCCGGCCCCGAGCGGGCGCCGCCGGGGCGCTTTTCGGCTGCCGGTAGAATTCCGGTTTAACCACGCCCCCGATCCCCATGTCCGCCTGGGTCCTCCCGGATCACATTGCCGATGTGCTGCCCTCCGAGGCGCGCCACATCGAAGAACTTCGCCGCCAGTTGCTCGACACCGCCCGCAGCTACGGCTACGAGCTGGTGATGCCGCCGCTGCTCGAGCACCTGGAATCGCTGCTGTCGGGTACCGGCGAGGCGCTCGACCTGCAGACCTTCAAGCTGGTCGACCAGCTCTCGGGCCGCTCGATGGGCCTGCGGGCCGACACCACGCCCCAGGTCGCGCGCATCGATGCCCACCTGCTCAACCGCGACGGCGTGGCACGGCTGTGCTACTGCGGACCGGTGCTCCACACCCGTCCCGACCGCCCGCACGCCACGCGCGAGCCGCTGCAGTTCGGCGCCGAGATCTATGGCCATGCCGGCCTCGAGGCCGACACCGAAATCCTGCTGCTCGCGCTCGACTGCCTCGACGCGGCCGGCCTGCGCGAGGGCGTGATCGTCGACCTCGCCGATGCCCGCATCGTGCGCGCGCTGTTCGCCGGCGTGCCGGTCGACGCGGCCGTGCTGGCGCGCGTGCATGCGGCGCTGGCCGCCAAGGATGCGAGCGAGCTGCGCGCGCTGACGCGCGATTTCCCCGCGGCCGCGCGCGAAGGCCTGCTGGCGCTGATCCAGCTCTATGGCGACGCCGCCGTGCTCGACGAGGCCGCCCGGGCGCTGCAGGGCACGCCCGCGGTGCACGCGGCGCTGTCCGACCTCAAGCTGCTGGCCGCCGGCCTCGATGGCGTGGCGGGCCGCAAGATCAGCTTCGACCTGGCCGACCTGCGCGGCTATGCCTACTACAGCGGCATGCGCTTCGGCATCTACGTGCCGGGCGCGGCCGATTCGCTGGTGCGCGGCGGCCGCTACGACGAGGTGGGGGCCGTGTTCGGCCGCAACCGTCCGGCGGTCGGCTTCAGCCTCGACGTGCGCGAGCTGGTCGGCGTGCTGCCGAAGCGTCCGTTGCGCGCGGCGATCCGCGCGCCCTGGAGCGACGAAACCGGCCTGCGCCAGGCCATCGCCGGGCTGCGCAAGGCCGGCGAAACCGTGGTGTGCGTGCTGCCGGGCCATGGCAGCGAAATCGATGAGTTCCACTGCGACCGCGAGCTCGTCGAGCAGTCCGGCCAGTGGCAAGTCCGAACGATCTGAATTTTTAGCAATGGAACGAGCATGAGCGTAACCACCGGAAGAAACGTGGTCGTCGTCGGCACCCAGTGGGGCGACGAGGGCAAAGGCAAGCTGGTCGACTGGCTGACCGAGAGCGCCCAGGGCGTGGTCCGCTTCCAGGGCGGCCACAACGCGGGCCACACGCTCGTGATCAACGGCGTGAAGACCGCGCTGCACCTGATCCCCAGCGGCATCATGCGTCCCGGCGTGAAGTGCTACATCGGCAACGGCGTGGTGCTGTCGGCGGCCAAGCTGTTCGAGGAGATCGAAGGGCTCGAGAAGGCCGGCGTGGAAGTGCGTTCGCGCCTGCGCATCAGCGAGGCCTGCCCGCTGATCCTGCCGTTCCACTCCGCGCTGGACATCGCGCGCGAGGCCTACCGCGAAAAGGGCGGCGTCGAGAAGATCGGCACCACCGGCCGCGGCATCGGCCCGGCCTACGAGGACAAGATCGCGCGCCGCGCGCTGCGCGTGCAGGACCTCAAGCACCCCGAGCGCTTCGCGGCCAAGCTGCGCGTGCTGCTCGACCTGCACAACCACGTGCTGGTCGAGGTGCTGGGCGCCACCGCGATCGACTTCGACACTGTGTTCGACGAGGCCATGCGGCATGCCGCGCTGCTGAAACCGATGATGGCCGACGTCTCGCGCGAACTGAACGACGCCCACCGCGACGGCGCCAACCTGCTGTTCGAAGGCGCGCAGGGCACGCTGCTCGACGTCGACCACGGCACCTACCCCTACGTCACCTCGAGCAACTGCGTGGCCGGCAACGCCGCCGCCGGCTCGGGCGTGGGCCCGGGCATGCTGCACTACATCCTCGGCATCACCAAGGCCTACTGCACGCGCGTGGGCGGTGGTCCGTTCCCGACCGAACTCGACTGGGCCACGCCAGGTACCCCCGGCTATCACATGAGCACCGTGGGCGCCGAGAAGGGCGTGACCACGGGCCGCAGCCGCCGCTGCGGCTGGTTCGATGCCGCGCTGCTCAAGCGCTCGGCGCAGGTCAACGGCCTGTCGGGCCTGTGCATCACCAAGCTCGACGTGCTCGACGGCCTCGAGAAGCTCGAGCTGTGCACCGGCTACGAGCTCGATGGCGAGACCACCGACATCCTGCCGATGGGCGCCGACGAGATCGAGCGCTGCACCCCGATCTACGAAACCCTCGAAGGCTGGAGCGAAAGCACGGTCGGCGTGACGCAGTACGACAAGCTGCCGGTCAATGCGCGCCTCTACCTGCAGCGCATCGAGCAGGTCACCGGCGTGCCGATCCACATGGTGTCGACCAGCCCCGACCGCGATCACACGATCATGATGCGCCACCCCTATCTGGCCGACTGATCCCACGGTTCGACAACAACCCCAAAAAAGAAGCCCCCTGCGCCCGCTGACCCGGGCGACATCCGCTATTCATCCAGGAGCCCATCCCCCATGTTGACCGAAGACGGCAAGCACCTCTACGTGAGCTACGACGAGTACCACAACCTGATCGAGAAGCTCGCGATCAAGGTGCACCAGTCGGGTTGGGAGTTCGACACCATCCTGTGCCTCGCCCGTGGCGGCATGCGCCCGGGCGACGTGCTGTCGCGCATCTTCGACAAGCCGCTGGCGATCATGTCGACCAGTTCCTACCGGGCCGATGCCGGCACCATCCAGGGCCACCTCGACATCGCGCGCTACATCACCACGCCCAAGGGCGAGATCGCCGGCAAGGTGCTGCTGGTCGACGACCTGGCCGACTCGGGCCACACGCTGCATGCGGTGATCAACATGCTGCGCAACAACTACGCGCCCATCACCGAGCTGCGCAGCGCGGTGCTGTGGACCAAGGCGCTCTCGACCTTCACGCCCGACTACTCGGTGGAATTCCTGCAGACCAATCCGTGGATCCACCAGCCCTTCGAAGGCTACGACTCGTTGCGGCCCGAGAAGCTGATCGAGAAGTGGTCGGTCTGAGGCCCGTCTCCAGACGCGTCCGCCAGACCTCGACGCCCCGGCTTGCCGGGGCGTTTTTCATGGTGCCTCAGCAGGCGCCGCCGCCGTTCTCGAACATCGCCGTGTAGCGCCGCTGCATCTCCTCGGGCGACAGCTTCTCGATGCTGTGGCCCACGTTCCAGCGGTGGCCGAAGGGATCGCGGAACACGCCCGAGCGCTCGCCGTAGAAGCGGTCCTCGGTCGGCATCTCGAGCGTGGCGCCGGCCGCCACCGCGCGCGCGACCACCGCGTCGGCATCGTCCACGTGCAGGTGCAGGGTGACCGCGCTGCCGCCCAGCGTCTTCGCGCTCGGGATGCCGTACTCGGGGTACTCGTCCGAGATCATCAGGATCGCGCCGTTGTGGAAGTCGAGCTCGACATGGCCGATGCGGCCGCTGGGCTCGACCAGCCGGAAGATCTCCTTGACCTGGAAGACCTCGCAGTAGAAGGCCACCGCGGCCTTGGCATCGTGGACGCAGATGTAGGGGAAGAGCTCGTGGATCGCCATGGGGTGCCTCTCGTCGTGGTTCGTGGAAGAAATCGCGTGTCGGCGCCGATTCTGGAAGGCTTCAGCGCGGCCGTCTTGAACGAATTTGACCGGTGGCGGCGTTCGCGGGCGCCGCCACATGGCGCGGCGACGTGGCGCCCGTGCGCCGCCAGGCCTGCGGCGCCATGCCCGCGAGCGCCGAGAACTCGCGGCTCAGGTGCGCCTGGTCGGCATAGCCGGCCTCGACCGCGATCTCGGCCCAGGGCCGCGCCGGATCGGCCGCCAGCGCCAGCGCGCGGTCGAAGCGCATCACGCGCGCGTACTCCTTGGGCGTGAGTCCGATGGCGCCGCGGAACAGCGCGATGAAGCGCCGATGGCTGTAGCCGCTGTCGGCCACCAGCGCGCCGATGGCCGGGTTCTCGCCCGCGAGCGGCCCGAGCGCCGCCGCGATCGCCGGATGCAGCCCGCGCAGGCCGGCGCGCAGCGCGAGCGCCAGCCGCGCCGACAGCATTGCTTCGAACAACGCGAGCTGGCGCGCCAGGTCGGCCTCGGCATGCAGCCGCTCGAGCGCATCCGCCACCTCGCGCGCGCCCCAGAGCGCGTCGAGCGGCGTGTGCTGGCCCGACAACGCGTCCTCGGGCGCGCCCAGCAGCGCGCGCGCCGCGCCGGGCTGCAGCTGGGTGCCGACCGAGCGCGTGGCCACCGAGACGTCGCGCAGGTAGAAGCTGCTGCGCGCGCCGCCGACGATGGCATGGCCGCAGGTGTGCCCCTCGGTGTCGGCCGCGTGGTCGAACAGCCTGAGCGGCGGCCCCGAGAGCCGGAACACCAGGTGCATGCCGCCCGTGGGCAGCACATGCTCGCGCGCGCCGGGGCGTTCGACCCCGGCACCCGGCGCCCAGGCCCAGACCTGCCGCACGAAGGGCCGCAGGTGCGGCATGGGCGCGCGCGTCAGTTGCCGCATCTCAGGCCTGGGCTTCCGCGTGCAGCGCGTAGACCGGGTCGGGCCAACGCTGGGGCGTCATGCCGGCGAGTTGCGCCGCCAGCTGCTCGACGAAGCGCATGTCGACGTCGGGAGGCACGCTGGCCGGCCCGCGGCCGAAGGCCTCGCGCAGGCGGCGCACCGCGTTGGCGGTGCCACGCAGCACGCCCTCGGGTTGGCCGGACTGCTCGAAGACCAGCACGTTGGCCAGCAGGTGGAGGAACGAGGCCACCACGGTCGCCTCCGTGCGCTGCCTGCCGTCCAGCGCCGCCATCACCAGCTCGAGCCAGTCGACCACTTCCTGCGGAATGCCTTGGGCCGCCAGCGCGGCATAGCTGGTCGGCCAGGCGCTGGCCGGTGTCTTGCGCAGCCAGGCGCCGAGCGCGCGCGGCGTGCCCGCCGGGGCCATCGCCGCAGCCTCGGCCGCGGAGTTCGCCTGCATCTTCATCAGGCGCCCGGGCGCGCCGCCGGCGGCCGCGGCGACCGGCAGGCCGCGCGTGCGCATCAGCATCGGCGCCGGTGCGGCGAGCATGGCGTCGAACTGCACGGAGCCGGTGCCGCCCCAGCCGGCCGGCACCATCTGCGCCACCTTGCGCAGCTCGGGCATGTCGGTCGCGCGCTCGCCCTCGGCGCGTTCGACCACGAGCAGGTAGTTGGTGAGGTCTGTCACGAGCTGGTAGGCCACGGCGAGGCGGCGGGCTTGCGCCACGTCCTCCGTGCCGAGTTCGGCCACGCGTGCGTGCGCGGCGATCCGGCCGAGCGCGTCGATCGGTTCGGCCACGGCATTCACGCGCGCGCTGCCGATCGCTTCCTCGGCCGCGTCGCCCTGCGCGCGCACGCCGAGCAGCCGCACCTCGCCCTCGGGCGGCGCGTCGAACAGCGCGAACACGTTCACCGTGTCGGCGCCGAAGGCCGAGCGCGGCAGGGCGGAGGTCCACCGTGGTTGTGCGCCGCCCGGCCATTCGACGCGCAACGCATCGAGCCGCGGCGAACGCAGCCGCGCGAACATGCGCAGCACGGCCGGTTCGACCGCTTCGCCGGGCGCGACGAAATCGCAGGCCCCGCCCGTGGCCTCGGCCAGGCGCCGCAGGTGGCTCTCGGCCGGGCTGCTGCCGATGCCGACCACGAACACGCGGTGCCCCGAGGCACGGGCCGATTCGACCGTCGCGTCGATGGCGCTGATCTCGCCGTCGGTGACCACCAGCACGTCGCTCGACGCGCCGGCGCCCAGCGCGAAGGTGGAGGCCAGCGCGCTTTCCATCTCGGTGCCGCCCAGGTCGGCCCGCAGTGCGCCGATCCAGCGCTGCGCGGCCAGGCGCGTGACCTCGGTGAGCTGCCACAGGCCGCGCGAACGGTGCTCGACCGTGGTGCCGAAGCGCGAGAGCGAGAATCGGTCGCCCGCGCCCATCCGCGAGACGATCGATTGCAGCGCGCGCCGCGCGGCATCGATGCTGTCGCCGGCCATCGAGCCCGAGCAGTCGACGAGCAGCTGCACGTCGGTGGTGGCCGGGCCGCGCGCCGGCACCCGCGGGCAGAAGCTCGCGAGCGCGACGATGCCACCGGGCGCGACATCGTCGGGCGCCGCCACGGCCACCGAGGCGTGCGCGAGCTGGTCGACCACCAGCACGAAGTCGCGGTCGAGCGCGCCGCGGCGCGCCAGCGACACCTGCAGCAGGCCGCTCTCCGGCCGCATCGCCACGCCCACCGGATGGCTGGGCGAGGCCACGCGCGCTCGTGCCAGTTCGCCATGCAGGCGCAGCTCGATGTCGAAGGGGTAGGCCGCCACCGCGCTGTGCTCGGGCGCCTGGTGCGGCCGCAGCCCGCCGTCGGCGACCGGGTCGCCGTAGCGCGGCGCGATCACCGTCGGGATCAGCAGGCGCAGGCCCTGCTGCTCGAAGGCCAGGGTCTGCGCATAGCGCAGGGTGACGATGCAGGCCTCGTTCGCCGCGAGGTTGCCGAGGTTCAGCGTGTAGCTGCGGTCGTGGTTCTTCTCCAGCATGATGGCCGCGTGGCCCTCGGCCAAAGCGCCTTCGTAGGCCGCCTCGGCCTCGGCCTTCTCGACCACCGTGCCGCACAGACGCCGCTCGCCGAGCTGGACGTCGACGCCCAGCAGCACCGCGCCCCACGGCAGCGGAAAGCCGTAGACCACCTCGACGTTCGAGGCGCCCGGATTGCGGAAGCGCTGCTCGACCGTCATCTCGAGCAGCACGCCGCGCAGGTCGCCGCTGGCCTTCACGCCTTCGAGCAGCATGCTGTCGCCGTTCGCGGTCGTCATGCGTGCATGTTCCTGATAGCTCATGGGATGTCCCTTTCCTGTGTCTTCAGTTCTTCTTCGGAGCGTCGGCGGCGGGGCCGTCGACGGGGGAGGGGGCGCAAGCCGCCGCGAAGGCCGCCATCACGCCCTGGATGAAACCGCGCACCTGTTCCGGCGACAGCCCGGCCCGGCCGGGCTCGATCACCACCTCGACGCCGTCGGCCACCGTCAGGTGGCTGCGCACCTCCACCGAGCCGGCCACGCGCGGGCGCGCCGGCACCGGCGCCTCCCGGCCCTGCAGCAGCTCGCGGATGCGCTCGAGCGAGACGCCGGCCGCCGTCCACTTCTTGATGAGCAGCAACTGTTCGAGGTGCCGCGCGCCATAGCGCGCCGCCCGCGTCTCGCCCTCGGGCCGGTCGACGATGCCGATCTGCACGTAGTAGCGCACCGTGCGCGGCGGCAGGTCGGCCAGCACGCACAGGTCCGCGAGCGCATAGGAAGCCGCCGGGGAGGGTGGGTTCAATTTCATACACTTAATTTAAACACAAGAACTGTTTTTAAAAAAGCACACGAAAGCCCGGCCCATGGGGGCGCGCTAGCATCGACCGCATGAGCAAGCCTTCCACGACCCTGATCCACCACCCCTACGTGCCGCCCGCCACCTTCGACGCGCCCCAGCCCGGCGTCTACAAGGCCTCGACGGTGTTCTTCGCCGACGTGGCCGCGATGCGCGCGCGCGACTGGAAGACCAAGGCCGGCTACACCTACGGCCTGCACGGCACGCCCACCACCTTCACGCTCGAGGAGCGCCTGGCCACCCTCGAGGGCGGCACCGAATGCCTGCTGGTGCCCAGCGGCCTGGCGGCGATCTCGCTCGTCGCCTTCGCCTTCCTCAAGACCGGCGACGAGGTGCTGATCCCCGACAACGCCTACGGCCCCAACAAGGCGCTGGCCACCGGCGAGCTCGCGAACTTCGGCATCGGGTACCGCCTGTACGACGCGATGAACCCCGAGGACCTCGCGGCGAAGATCTCGCCGCGCACGAAGCTGGTGTGGCTCGAGGCCGCGGGCTCGGTGACGATGGAATTCCCGGACCTGCCCGCGCTCGCGGCCGCCTGCCGCGCGCGCGGCGTGCTCAGCGCGCTCGACAACACCTGGGGCGCGGGCCTGGCCTTCGCGCCCTTCGACTTCAACGGCAGCGGGCAGGGCGTCGACATCTCGGTGCACGCGCTCACCAAGTACCCGAGCGGCGGCGGCGACGTGCTCATGGGCAGCGTGGTCACGCGCGACGAGCGGCTGCACCGCGCGCTCAAGCTCACCCACATGCGCATCGGCTTCGGGGTCGGTGTGGGCGATGTCGAGACGCTGCTGCGCTCGCTGCCGAGCATCGGGCTGCGCTATGCGGCGCACGACCGCGCGGCGCGCGAACTCGCGCGCTGGCTCACCGACCGCGACGAGGTCGCGCAGGTGCTGCATCCGGCGATCGAGAGCTCGCCCGGCCACCGCCACTGGCGCGCGCTGTGCGGCGAGGCCGACCTCGCGGCGGGCCTGTTCTCGATCGTCTTCGACGAGCGCTACGGCACCGAGCAGGTCGACCGCTTCTGCGACAGCCTCGAACTGTTCCGCCTCGGCTATTCGTGGGGCGGCCCGATCAGCCTAGTGGTGCCCTACGACATCGGCCTGATGCGCGACCCGGACGTGGCGCCCTGGCCCTACAAGGGCACGCTGGTGCGCTTCTCGATCGGCCTGGAGGACGTGGACGACCTGCGCGCCGACCTGCAGCAGGCACTCGCGCGCATGGCCTGAGCGGGCCTTGCCGGAGGCGCGCCGGATATCGCTTACAGTACCCCGACGCGCAGTCGTCCGACTGCTTCGCCTGAAGGAGAGATCAGTGGCAACACCGAATTACGGTTACGAGAAGCGGCAGAAAGAGCTGGCTCGCAAGAAGAAGAAGGAAGAAAAGCTCCGCGAAAAGGCGAACCGCAAGCTTTCCCCGAGCAGCGACGGCCTCGCGCCGGGCGATCCGGAAGACGACGTGGCCTCGCTCGAACGCGATCCGCCGACCGTTCCCGAACTGCCGACCAAGAACGGTTGAACGCTGCACCGTCCGGATTCTTTCCGTTCTGAATGACGAAGCCGCTGGGGGCCTGTCGGTCCCGCAGCGGCTTTTTGTTGGCGCGCGATCGGTGAAGAGGGCGGCCCTACTTCGCGGCGAGCAGCTTGCGCAGTTCGGGCCAGACGTTGTCGAGCAGTTGCGGCTGCGCCGCCGCGGTCGGATGGATGCGGTCGGCCTGGAACAGCGACATCGCATTCGGCGCATCGGCCACGCCCTTGAGCAGGAAGGGCACCAGCGCCGACCTGGTGGTGGACGCCACCTTGGCGAACACCGCCTCGAAGCGCCGCGTGTAGTCGCCGCCGTAGTTGGGCGGCACCTGGATGCCCACGATCAGCACCTTGGCGCCCGCGGCCTGCGCGGACTGCGTGATCTGCAGCAGGTTCGCCTCGGTGTCCGTGAGCGGCAGGCCGCGCAGCGCGTCGTTGGCGCCGAGCTCGAGCACCACGTGGCTGGGCTTGTGCTGCGCCAGCAGCGCCGCGAAGCGCGCGCGTCCGCCCGAGCTGGTGTCGCCGCTGATGCTGGCGTTGACCACGGTGGCGTCGATCTTCTGCTGCGCGAGGCGCTTCTCGAGCAGCGGCACCCAGCCTTCGCCGCGCTTCAGGCCGTACTCGGCGCTCAGCGAATCGCCGAGCACCAGGATCACCGGCTTGCGCGCGGCGGCGCCCTGTGCCATCGCCCCACGCCATGGCCCGGAACTGCCGAGCGCGGCAGTGGTCAAGATAAAGTCACGTCGATTCAAAACCAAAGCCTTTCCATGTCCCAACCCCCGTCCAATGCGATTGTCGCCGTCGAGCATGTGTTCAAGTCCGTCACCGACTCGACCGGTACCCTGGACATTCTGCAGGACATCGATTTCACCCTCGGGGCACGGGAAACCGCGGCCATCGTGGGGGCCTCGGGGTCGGGCAAGAGCACCTTGCTGTCGATCGTCGCCGGGCTCGACACGCCCACGCGCGGCACGGTGAAGCTGGCCGGCGACGACATCTTCGCCATCGACGAGGACGAACGCGCCGCCCTGCGCGCGCAGCGCGTGGGCTTCGTGTTCCAGAGCTTCCAGCTGCTGGGCAACCTCAGCGCCCTCGAGAACGTGATGCTGCCGCTGGAGCTGGCCAACCGCAAGGATGCCCGCAAGGCCGCGACCGAGATGCTGGGCCGCGTCGGCCTGGGCCAGCGGCTCAACCACTATCCCAAGGTGCTGTCGGGCGGCGAGCAGCAGCGCGTGGCGCTGGCGCGGGCCTTCGTGGTGCAGCCGGCCTTGCTGCTGGCCGACGAGCCCACGGGCAGCCTCGACTTCGCCACCGGCGAGCAGGTGATGCGGCTGATGTTCGACCTCAACCGCGAGCTCGGCACCACCCTCGTGCTGGTGACGCACGACCGCGGCATCGCGGCGCAGTGCGAGCGCCGCATCATGATCGAGGCCGGGCGCGTGGTCCTCAACGAGAGGACGGCCGACACGACGGCCTGAGGGCTTCGGGTACAACCGGGCCTGCAGGAGGAGATTCCAGATGCAGGACGAGCTACCCCCCGATGCCCGACTCGCGCTGCAGCGCGGCAACCTGATCGAGGCCATCAAGATCGTGCGCGACCGCACCGGCCTCGGCCTCAAGGAGTCCAAGGAACTGGTCGAGCGGCATGCCAACGCGGTGGAGGACGAATCCGCGCCCGAGACCGACGAATGGAACCGGCTCTTGAGCGGCGGCGCGCAGGGCCTGCCGGCCGAAGCGGTCGCCGCGCTCGCGCGGGGCCGCAAGGTCGAGGCGGTGAAGATCGTGCGCGAGGCCACCGGCCTCGGCCTGGCCGAATCGCTGAAGCGGGTCGACGAGCACCTGCATGGCCAGCGCGGCCAGTCCGCGCCGCACGGTGCCTTCGACCCGATGGCCGAGCCCGGTCGCGTGCCTTCGGGCGGCGGCGTCAGGTTGCTGGCGATCGTGCTGATGATCGCCTTGGTGGCCACGGCATTCTTCTTCATGAGTGCCTGAGCCCGATGATCGTTCCACAGTTCTGGGCCGAAGGCCGCATCCAGCAACGCATCGACGGCCGCCAGCTCACGGTGCGCCGTTTCGGCTGGTCCGACGACAGCCCCGTGGCCGCGCAGGCCCATGCCGACCAGCGCACGCGCGAGGCCTTCGAGCGCATCGCCGCCGGCGAGACGCTGGTGCGCCGCGAGCGCAAGGTGGCCTACAACGGCGCCGACGGCATGCCGATCCGCGAGGAGATCGTCGAGCGCCACGGCGAGGACATCGTCACGCGCAACGGCTATGGCGCGCGCTGCCTCAATACGCCCGACGTGCTGTTCGTCGACGTGGACTTCGACGACCCGCGGCATGCCAGCGGCCGCGGGCTCACCGTCGTCGGCGCGGCCCTCATCGGCGCGGTGGTCGCGGGCTATGCCAGCAAGTCGTGGGTGCTGGCCGTGGTGGCGGCCGTCCTCGTGGCGGCCTTCGGCTTCTGGCGCGTGCGCCTCGAAGGGCTGCGGCTGACCGAACCCGAGGCCGATCCGCTCGCGGCCGTGCGTGCGCGCATCGAGCGCTTCGTCCACCAGCATCCCGACTGGCACCTGCGCCTGTACCGCACCCCCGCGGGCCTGCGCGCGCTCGCCATGCACGACGTCTTCGCGCCGTCCGATGCCGCCGTCGCCGACGTGTTCCAGACCCTGGGCGCCGACAAGGTCTATGCGCGCATGTGCCGCAACCAGAACTGCTTTCGCGCGCGCGTGAGCGCCAAGCCCTGGCGCATCGGCATCAGCGATCCGATGCGGCCGCGCCCCGGTGTCTGGCCGGTGGCGCCCGAGCGGCTCGCGCAACGCGAGGCCTGGGTGGCGCGCTACGAGCAGATGGCCGACCGCTTCGCGGCCTGCGAGTACCTCGAGAGCGTGGGCGACGCGCAGCGCGTGCATCCGCGCGCGCTCGCGGTGCAGCAGTTGCACGACGGGCTGGCGCAGGCGCGCGCCGGCCTGCCGCTGGCCTGAAGCCGGGCTAAGGCGGGCGGGGGCGGCCTCCCTCGATAATCGCCGCATGTCTTCTCCCAAAGTGATCTTCGGCTTCCATGCCGTGGGCGTGCGCATCAAGACCGCCCCCAAGTCCGTGCTCGAGGTGCTGTTCGACGCCAGCCGGCGCGATGCGCGCATGAAACAGTTCATGGCGCGGGCCCAGGATGCCGGCGTGCGGCTGGTCGAGGCCGACGGCGCGCGGCTCGCCAAGCTCAGCGGCAGCCACGGCCACCAGGGCGTGGTGGCGCGCGTGGAGCCGGCGGCGCAGATCCATTCGCTCGACGAACTGCTCGAAGGCCTGGAGGAGGCCGGTACCGTGCCGCTCTTGCTGGTGCTCGACGGCGTGACCGATCCGCACAACCTCGGCGCCTGCCTGCGCGTGGCCGACGGCGCCGGCGCCCATGCGGTGATCGCGCCCAAGGACCATGCGGCCGGCATCAACGCCACCGTGGCCAAGGTGGCCAGCGGCGCGGCCGAGACGGTGCCCTATTTCATGGTGACCAACCTCGCGCGCACGCTCAACGAGCTCAAGGAGCGCAGCATCTGGTGCGTGGGCACCAGCGACGACGCGCCCGGCACCATCTACCAGAGCGACTTCAAGCGCCCGCTGGCGCTGGTGCTCGGCGCCGAGGGCGAGGGCATGCGCCAACTCACGCGCAAGACCTGCGACGAGCTGGTCAGCATCCCGATGGCGGGCGCGGTCGAGAGCCTGAACGTCTCGGTCGCCAGCGGCGTGTGCCTCTACGAGGCGATGCGCCAGCGCGGCGCCTGAGCGCCGCGCCGCGGCCTCACTGCGACGGATCCTTGCCGCGGGTGCGGCCCACCGCGCTGAAGATGCCGATGCCCAGCAGGATCAGCGAACCGATGCCGATGTAGAGCGTGGGCACGCCGGCCACCGAGGCGCCCCAGATCAAGCCGGCCATGAAGATCAGAAAACCGATCATGTAGAGCGCGAACGACATGCGTGTTCCTCCGAAGCTGTGATGTCTCGCAGTATCTGGAGCGCGCCTGCCGCCCGCACCGGCCGGTGCCGCCAGCGGCTGTGGGAGCGGGCCTACTGGGGGCGCAGGTCCTGGTCGGCCGCCAGCAGGTAGCGGCAGCCGCCATCGCCGAGCGCCTGGAACACCAGCGCCCGGTCGACCCCGAAGTCCAGGCAGTCGCCCGGTGCGAGCCGGAAGCGCTCCTCGCCGTAGTCGACCTGCAACTCGCCTTCGAGCAGCCACAGGCATTGCCGGTACGGCTTGCCGCTCCAGCGCGGATAGGCGACCTGCGCCGCGCGCGGCAGCTCGACCTCGACCAGCTCGATGCCGCCGGCCGCGCCGCGCTCGAGCACCTGCCGCCGCAGGTAGCCCGCGCCGGGGTCGCGCCACACCGCCTGCGCGGCGCGGGGGCGCAGCCGCT
This sequence comes from Variovorax sp. FG153, assembly GCF_057809595.1. NCBI lineage: Bacteria > Pseudomonadati > Pseudomonadota > Betaproteobacteria > Burkholderiales > Comamonadaceae > Variovorax > Variovorax sp. FG153. Next base: position 58,741 of record NZ_JBMDKG010000031.1, on the reverse strand, counting down.
GCGTCTCGCGGCCCTCGTCCTGCGTCAGCAGCTGCGCCAGCGGCACGCCCAGCCCCGCCGCCAGCCGGCCCAGCAGCACGGCCGTGGGGCTGCTCTGCGCGCGCTCGACCTTGGAGATCATGGCCTTGCTCACGCCCGAGCGCTCGGCCAGTTCCGACAGGCTCAGGCCCTGGGTCTGACGCAGCGCCAGCAGCCGGTGGGCGATCAGCGCGTCGACGGGTTCGGCGGCTTCCGGAATCGGAGGGGATGCATCGTTTCTCATAAGAGACTATTATTCTCCTATAGTAAACAACCGCGCAATCTGCGAAGGACTCCCATGCGCCTGATCCCCTGCACCGAGGAAGCCCACGCCGGCACCATCCTCGCGATCCTCAACGACGCCATCGTCACCTCGACCGCGCTCTACGACTACAAGCCGCGCACGCCCGAACAGATGGCCGGCTGGTTCGCCACCAAGCGCGCCAACGGCTTCCCGGTGATCGGCGCGGTGGACGACGACGGCCGGCTCATGGGTTTCGCGAGCTACGGCAGCTTCCGCGCCTTCCCCGCCTACAAGTACACGGTCGAGCACTCGGTATACGTCGATGCCGCCGACCGCGGCAAGGGCCTGGGCCGCACCCTGCTCGAGGCGATCGTGGCCGAGGCGCAGGCGCGCGAGGTGCACGTGCTGGTCGGCGCGATCGACGCCCAGAACGCCGGCAGCATCGCGCTGCACGAGCGCCTGGGCTTCGAGCACGCGGGCACGGTGCGGCAGGCGGGCTTCAAGTTCGGCCGCTGGCTCGACGTGGCCTTCTACCAGCGCATCCTGGCCACGCCCGCCGAGCCGGTCGACGGCTGAGCGCTAGTTCACGGCCCAGAAGCGCATCACGACCTCGGCCGGCCGGCGCACGCCGGCGCCGAGGAACAGCCGCTCGGCGATCCAGGCCAGCGCGGGCGAGGCGGTCTCGAAATGCGGCGTGCAGCGGAAATACACCCGCGCCGGATCGACCGGCTCGCCGCGCAGCAGCCGCGCCATGGTCTCGCGCGAGGCGCTGCGGATCGCGTGGTTTTGCACGTAGACGAGGTCGCCCGCATCGGTCTCGAGGCCGTAGCGCGCATCGAGCACCGAGAGGGTCTCGCCCACGATCAACTGGAAGTCGCTGCCGCCCGGCAGCACGCGCGCGGTCCACCCGTGGCCCTGCGCCTGGCCGCCGGTGATCGGCACCACGCGGCGCAGGCCGCCCGGCCCCTGGCCCAGCACCTGGGGTTGGCCGACCTCCACGCGCAGGTCTGCGAAGTGCTCGAGCGAAGGCGCCGCGATGGCTTCGAAGTCGCTCATCGCCGCGTCCTCAGGCTGCCGCCTTGCCTTCTTCCTCGCTCGCGCGATCGAGCATCGCGATCGTGCCCGCGTCGAGCTTGAGCTGGGTGGCGGTCACCAGTTCGTCGAGCTGGGCGATCGAGGTCGCGCTCGCGATCGGCGCGGTCACCGAGGGGCGCGCGATCTGCCAGGCGATCGCGACCTGGCCCGGTTTCGCGTTGTACTGCTGGGCCACCTTGTCGAGCGCCTCGAGGATGCGCAGCCCGCGCGGGTTGAGGTACTTCTTGGTGGTGCTGGCGCCGCGCGCGCTCTTGGCCGCGTCGGCCTCGGTGCGGTACTTGCCGGTGAGGAAGCCGGCGGCCAGCGCATAGAAGTTGATCACGCCGACCTCGCGCTTCAGGCACAGCGGCTCGAGCTCGTCTTCGAACACGGCGCGGTCGTAGAGGTTGTACAGCGGCTGCAGGCTCTCGTAGCGCGCGATGCCCAGGCGCTCGGAGACGTCGAGCGCCTCGGCCAGCCGCGGCGCGGTGAAGTTCGAGGCGCCGATGGCGCGCACCTTGCCGGCCTTCACGAGGTCGTCGAAGGCACCCAGCGTGTCCTCGAGCGGCGTGTTGGCGTCGTCGTCGTGCGACTGGTAGAGGTCGATGTAGTCGGTCTGCAGGCGCTTGAGCGAGGCCTCGACCGCCTCGCGGATGTAGGCCGGCGAGAGCCCGACCTTGCCTTCGCCCATCGACTTGCCGAGCTTGGTGGCCAGCACCACGCGGCTGCGCTTGCCGCTCTGCTTGAGCCACTTGCCGATGATGGTCTCGGACTCGCCGCCGCTGTGGCCCGGCACCCAGTACGAGTAGACGTCGGCGGTGTCGACGAAGTTGAAGCCGGCATCGAGCCAGGCATCGAGCAGCTTGAACGAGGCGGCCTCGTCGACGGTCCAGCCGAACACGTTGCCGCCGAAGGCGAGCGGGGACACCTGGAGGCCGGAGCGGCCGAGGGGGCGAAGTTGCGACATGGGAAAGCTCCTGAGGAAAGAGGGAGGAGGAAGGGGCGAAGGTCAGACGAAACCAATGGCGCCGAGCACCGCGCCGGCGCCCAGCAGCCACAGCAGATGGATGCGCGTGCGCCAGACGACGAGCGCGGCCACGCCGGTCAGGAGCCACAGGTGCCAGGCCGGCGCATCGCCCACGTGGTTGCCGGCGGCCAGCACCCAGCCGGTGGCGATCAAGAGGCCCACCACCACGGGTGCCATGCCCTGCTTGAAGGCGCGCACGCCGCGGCGGGTGCGGTTGCGGTGGCCCCAGCGGGTGGCGAAGTAGGTGAGGGTGGTGCTCGGCAGCATGATGCCGACCATGGTCACGGCCAGCCCGAACAGGCCGAGCAGCCAGGCCGAGGGCCCGGCGCCGATGCCGCCGCCCGCGTTGAGGCCGACGTTCCAGCCCATGAGGCCGACGAACAGCACGTTGGGCCCGGGCGCGGCCTGCGCGATGGCGACCGAGGAGGTGAACTGCGCATCGGTGAGCCAGCCGTGCTGGGCCACCAGGTAGCGGTGCATGTCGGGCACGGTGGTGATGGCGCCGCTGATCGAGAGCATCGACAGCAGCATGTACTGGCCGAACAGCGCCAGCCAGTCGTGCCAGTGCATGACGATGGTCATTGAAGTGCCTCCGTGCTTCGCACTGCGGTGCGAGCTTGCTTGGGGCGGCCCGGCGCGGCGCTCATGGCTCGATCCTCTTCCAGGTCCAGCCGCAGGCCACGCCACCGAGCACCAGCAGCACCCAGCCCAGCGGGACGCGCGCCCAGGCGATGGCGCCGAACACCAGCGCCACGAACACCAGGCAGGTGGCGAAGCCCAGCGGGTGCTTGCGCAGCTGCGGGATCAGCTTGATGCCGGTGGCCGCGATCAGCCCGCCCGACACCGCGCCCATGCCGCGCAGCGCGCCCGCGACCTGCGGGTTGCCCGCGTAGTGCGCGTAGAGCACCGCGAGCGCGAGGATCACGAACAGCGGCACCGTGAGCATGCCGGCCACCGCGGCCACGGCGCCGCGCAGCCCGAAGTAGCGGTCGCCGATCATCAGCGCGAGGTTGATCACGTTGGGCCCCGGCATCACCTGGGCCACGGCCCAGTCCTCGAGGAACTGCTCGGGCGTGAGCCACTTCTTCTTCTCGACCATCTCGCGCTGCACGATCGCCAGCACGCCGCCGAAGCCCTGCAGCGCCAGCAGGGTGAAGGACACGAAGAGGTCGCGCGGCGACTGGGGATGCGCGGGGGGAGACGGTTGCATGGCGCAGCGATTATCGTAGGCGGACGGCAAGATGCCGGGCGTCGCACCGACAGGACGGCGCCACCACCGACAGGAGACTCCAACGCCATGCACCTTCGCGCCCTTTTCGATCTCTGCCGCCGCGCCGTCGCTTCCTGGTCCAACGACTACGCCCCGAGCATGGGCGCCGCGCTCGCCTACTACACCGTGTTCTCGATCGCGCCGCTGCTCCTGATCGTGATCGCCGTCGCCGGGCTGGTGTTCGGGCAGGAGGCCGCGCGCGGCGAGATCCTCGCGCAGCTCTCGGGGCTGATGGGCGAGCAGGGCGCGGCCGCGGTGCAGAGCATGCTGCAGGCGGTCAACAAGCCGCGCGAGGGCATCGTCGCCACCCTGATCGGCATCGCGCTGCTGGTGGTCGGCGCCACCACCGTGTTCGGCGAGCTGCAGGACGCGCTCGACCGCATCTGGCGCGCCCCCGCGCGTGCCAAGAGCAGCGGCATCTTCAACCTGCTGCGCGTGCGACTGCTGTCCTTCAGCATGGTGATGGGCATCGGCTTCCTGCTGATGGTGTCGCTGGTGGCGAGTGCCGCGCTGGCCGCGCTCGGCAAGTGGTGGTCGCCGATGTTCGGCGCCTGGGAGACGCTGGCCCAGTGGGTCAACTTCGGCTTCAGCTTCGCGATGGTCACCGTGATCTTCGCGATGATCTACAAGATCATGCCGCGCGCGAAGGTGCAGTGGCGCGACGTGTGGGTGGGCGCGGCGGTGACGGCGCTGCTGTTCACCGTCGGCAAGCACCTGATCGGCCTGTACATCGGCAAGAGCAGCGTGGCCTCGGGCTACGGCGCCGCGGGTTCGCTGGTGGTGGTGCTGGTGTGGGTCTACTACTCGGCGCAGATCTTCCTGCTGGGCGCCGAGTTCACCTGGGTCTATGCGCGCAGCTACGGCTCGCTCAAGCATTCCGACGTCGGCATCGGCAAGGGCAAGGACGACCACGTGCCGGCGCGCACGCGCTCGGGCGGCGATCTCTGAACGCGCTCAGCCCTTGAAGCCGCCCTCGGCGAGAAACTTCTCTTCCTCGGGCGTGCTCGCGCGGCCCAGCATCCGGTTGCGGTGCGGGAAGCGGCCGAAGCGCGCCACGATGTCCCGGTGCAGCACCGCGAAGCGCAGGGTGTTGGCATCGAGCGCGCCGCAGTGCACGACCGAGCGCTCCTGCTCGGCCAGCACCTCGGAGTGCATGAAGGGCATGTAGAAGAAAGGCCGCAGCACCTCTTCGAGCTGGCGATCGAAGCCGGCCTCGACCGCATGGTGCGCGACGGCCAGCGCCTTGCCGTCGGTGGCCAGCATGTGGGCGTTGTCGCGCCAGGCGTTGCGCGGCAGCTGGTCGAGCAGCACCAGCAGCGCGAGCGTGCCTTCGGCATCGTTCATCCAGTCGTCGAGCTCGCCGCGCGCGGCGGCGTGGTGGGCTTCGACGAAGCGGCCGGCGAACGCGGCATCGAAGGCCTCGTCCTTGGCGAACCAGCGCTTGGGGCCGGCCTCGCGCCAGAACTGCACCACATCGTGCGCCGAGGGCAGGGTGGAAGACGAAGAAGATTCAGAAGATTCGGAGGCGGAAATCATCGCGGCATTGTCTTCTTTCAGTCGGCTTTCAATGCCAGGGCTGGCGCCGCGTGCACGGCGAATTCGGGGTGGTGGCCGACAAGGGATCGCGCAGGGCCTGCCTATGCTGGTCCGCATCCATTCACGACCAGGAGACTTTCCATGAACCGATACGGCACCCTCTTGCGCGCCGCCCTCGTCGCCGGCGCGGCCAGCGCGGCACTGGCCGGCTGCGGCATGATGTCCAAGGCCAATGTCGCGAGCTTCAGCGGCGCGATGAACGCCGCCAGCGAGGTGCCGCCGAACATGACGCGCGGCAGCGGCATGGCCGAGGCCTGGCTCAACCGCGACACCAACGTCCTCAAGTACAAGATCACCTACACCGGCCTCAGCGGCCCGGCCACCGCGGCCCATTTCCACGGCCCCGCCGCCGCCGGCGCCAATGCCGGCGTGGTGCTGCCGTTCTCGAACGCGGCCAGCCCGATCGAGGGCGAGGCCACGCTCACGCCCGCGCAGGCGGCCGACCTCAGCGCGGGCAAGTGGTACGCCAACGTCCACACGGCGGCCAACCCGGGCGGCGAGATCCGCGGCCAATTGCTGCCGAAGATGTGAAGCAGGTCCGTTGAACGCGGCTTCGAGTGCCCCCTGGTCAGTCGGGGGTCACGGGGCTGATGTCAAATGACTTCATGACGACGTCCCCGAAGAAGCCCCGTTCCTCCCCTGTCTCTCCTTCTCCCCGTTCCCCGTCTCCCCCCGCCCGCCGCAAGAGCCAGGCCGCTTCCGCGGCCCGCAAGCTCGAGGCCTTCGCCGCGCGGCGCGAGGACATGCGCGCCGCGGGCAAGGCCCTGGTGCTGCAGGGCGGCGGCGCGCTCGGCGCCTACCAGGCCGGCGTCTACGCGGCGCTCAGCGAGACCGAGCTGCAGCCGCGCTGGATCGCGGGCGTGTCGATCGGCGCGATCAACGCCGCGCTGATCGCGGGCAACGCGCCCGAGCACCGGGTCGACCGGCTGCGCGAGTTCTGGCACCTGGTGTCCTCGGGCCCCTCGCAGCGCCTGCCGTCCTGGCTCGGCGACCGCGCCACGCAGAACCAGTGGAGCGCGACCATGGCCTCGCTGGTGGGCATTCCCGGCTTCTTCGAGCCGCGCTATTCGCCGGCCTTCCTGCTCGGCGGCGCGGCGCCGCTCCTGAGCTACTACGACACCTCGCCGCTGAAGGCCACGCTCGAGCGCCTGGTCGACTTCGACCGCATCAACCACTGCGAGGCGCGCTTCAGCGTGGGCGCGGTCAACGTGCGCACCGGCAACTCGGTGTACTTCGACAACACGCGCCAGCGCATCGGCCCCGAGCACATCATGGCCAGCGGCGCGCTGCCGCCGGGCTTCGCGCCGGTGCACATCGACGGCGACGACTACTGGGACGGCGGCATCGTCTCGAACACGCCGCTGCAGTACGTGCTCGACCTGCATCCGCGCAGCGAGCCGCTGGTGGTGCTGCAGGTCGACCTGTTCAATGCGCGCGGCGAGATGCCGCACACGCTGTCGGGCGTGATGGAGCGGCAGAAGGACATCACCTATTCGAGCCGCACCCGCATGAACACCGATGCGCTGGCGGCCAACATGAACCTGCAGCAGGCGATCGCCGACCTGATCGAGAAGCTGCCGCCGCACCTGCGCCGCGACCCCGCGGTCGAGGCGGTGCAGGCCGAGCTCACGCACCACCCGATCGACATCTTCCACCTGATCTACCGCGACAAGCCCTACGAGCTCGAGTCGAAGGACTACGAGTTCTCGCGCGCGGCGGTCGAGGAGCACTGGGAGTCGGGCGCGCGCGACATGCGCCGCGTGCTCGCGCATCCCGAGACGCTGCGCAGCGACGCCGCGGTCAACGGCGTCACCACCTTCGACCTCGGCGAGGGCGGCAGCGGCCGCGTGAAGCGGCCCGGCCTGTCACGCTGACGAGAAGAACCGCCCTCAAGATTCAGCCCCGGCTAAGAAACCGGCACGAGACTGGTTGCCGGTTTTCAAACGCTTCAAAGGAGGAATGTCGTGAACATTGAAGACGTGCGGCGCCAGGCTTTCGCCATGCCGCTCACCAGCCCCGCCTTTCCGCCCGGACCGTACCGCTTCATGCGGCGCGAGTTCATGGTGATCACCTACCGCACCGACCTCGACGCCTTGCGCGCCGTGGTGCCCGAGCCGCTTGAGGTGGTCGAGCCGCTGGTCAAGTACGAGTTCATCCGCATGCCCGACTCCACCGGCTTCGGCGACTACACCGAGTCGGGCCAGGTCATCCCGGTGCAGCTGCGCACCGCGCGCGGCCTCGAGCAGGGCGCCTACGTGCATGCGATGTACCTGAACGACCATCCGCCGATCGCGGGCGGGCGCGAACTCTGGGGCTTCCCGAAGAAGCTGGCCTCGCCGCAGTTCGACTACGAGACCGACACCATCGTCGGCACCCTCGACTACGGCAAGCTGCGCGTGGCCAAGGCCACCATGGGCTTCAAGCACCGCGCGCTCGAGCCCGGCCCGATCCTTGCAGGCATCGCGCAGCCCAACTTCCTGCTCAAGATCATTCCGCACGTGGATGGCACGGCGCGCATCTGCGAGCTGGTGCGCTACCACATGGTCGACGTCACGCTGCACGGTGCCTGGACCGGCCCGGCCTCGCTCGAGCTGCATCCGCATGCGCTCGCGCCGGTGGCCGAGCTGCCGGTGCGCAAGGTCGAATCGGCCGTGCACTACATCGCCGACATGACGCTCGCGCTCGGCACGGTCGAGCACGACTACCTCGCCCCTTCCTCTTCTTCGCAACCCTAACCCAAGGAACCAGCATGCAACTCAAGGACAAGGTCGCCTACATCACCGGCTCGGCCAGCGGCATCGGCAAGGAGATCGCGATCCTCTTCGCGCAGGAAGGCGCGAAGATCGTCATCGCCGACCTCAACAAGGAAGCGGCCGACGCCACCGCGGCCGAGCTCAAGGCCACGGGCGCGCAGGCCATCGGCGTGGCGGTCGACGTGACCAGCGAGGCGCAGGTCGACGCCTCGGTCGAAGAGGCCGCCAAGGCTTTCGGCGGCATCGACATCCTGGTGAGCAACGCCGGCATCCAGATCGTGCATCCGGTCGAGGAGTTCAGCTTCGCCGACTGGAAGAAGATGCTCGCGATCCACCTCGACGGCGCCTTCCTCACGACCAAGGCCTGCCTCAAGCACATGTACGCGCAGGGCCGCGGCGGCAGCGTGATCTACATGGGCTCGGTGCACTCGAAGGAAGCCTCGCTGCTCAAGGCCCCCTACGTGACGGCCAAGCACGGCCTGATCGGCCTCGCGAAGACGGTGGCCAAGGAAGGCGCCAAGCACGGCGTGCGCGCCAACGTGATCTGCCCGGGCTTCGTGCGCACGCCGCTGGTCGAGAAGCAGATCCCCGAGCAGGCCAAGACGCTGGGCATCAGCGAGCAGGAAGTCATCAAGAACGTGATGCTCAAGGAAACGGTGGATGGCGAATTCACCACCACCGACGACGTGGCGCGCGTGGCGCTGCTGTTCGCGGCCTTCCCGACCAACGCGCTCACCGGCCAGTCGCTGGTGGTGAGCCACGGCTGGTACATGCAGTGAGCGCGATCGCCGCTAGAGCTTGAGCGACCAGGTCTCGCCGACCAGTTGCTGTCCGAAGCCCTCGTAGGCTTCGGACTTCTCGAGTTCGAAGCCGCGCTTCGCATAGATCGCACGCGCGGCCATGAGGCAGCTGTTGGTCCACAGCACCATCTTGCGGTAGCCCCTGGCGCGCGCGAAGGCGATGCATTCGTCGGTGAGTCGGCCGCCCAGGCCGAGGCCGCGCGCGGCGGGCGTGAGCAGCAAGAGCCGAAGCTGCGCGGTGGTGGCCGACTTTCGCACAACGAAGATCGCGCCCACGCGCTCGCCGTCGAGTTCGGCGATCCAGCCCTTGTCCCATTCGGGCTGGAACTTGCGGAGGTACTGCGCCACGATCTCCGCGACCAGCGCCTCGAACTCGCTGTTCCAGCCGTACTCGCGCGCATAGAGCTCGCCGTGCTGCTGCACCACCCAGCCCATGTCGCCGGGCCTGGGGTCGCGCAGCACCACCGTGCGCGTGGGCGCGCGCGGTGCCGCAGGGTCGAGCAGGCGCTCGATCCGTCCCATGGCCTCGACCACCTGTTCGCGCTCGCGCGGCGGCAGTGGCGCGAGCAGGGCGGCGGCTTCCTCGCGCGACTTCTGCTGCAGCGGCGCGAAGGCGGCGTGGCCGGCCCCGGTCAGGGTCAGCAGGCTCTGGCGCGCGTCGCGCGGGCTCGGCGAACGCACGATCCAGCCCTCGGTCTCGAAGCGCTTGAGGATGCGGCTCAGGTAGCCGCCGTCCAGGCCCAGTTCGCGCGCGAGATCGGTCGCGACCAGCGCGTCGCGGTGCGCGAGTTCGTAGAGCACGCGCACCTCGGTCAGCGGCAGCGCGCCGCCGAGGTAAGGCTCGAGCACGCCGGAGCGGCGCGTGAAGAAGCGGTTGAAACGGCGCACCGCCTTGACGGCGTCGGCGGGAACGGCGGGGGATTCGGTGGTCGGCATGGAGCGACTGTGCGCCAATTGATTGATAAAAGCAAGCAATTGAATGACTGAGGATTGGTATGTAAACGGGGCGAGCCTGGGCCGAAGCCCCTAATCGAGACGCCGCGCCACCGCTTTCACGGGACAGGAAGGGTGGAAAACCCTAAAATCGCGGGTTACCCATCGCAGCCGCATCTCTCGTTTGTCTTCGAGGCCGCCTGCCGCACCACCCCCATTTGATGAACGCCCCCGTCGACGTCTCCTTTTTCGCGCGCGCCGCCAAGCCGCTGACCAGCTACCGCAAGTACTGGGCAGCCCGCTTCGGCACGGCGAAGTTCCTGCCGACCACGCGCCAGGAGATGGAGGCGCTCGGCTGGGACAGCTGCGACGTGGTGATCGTCACCGGCGACGCCTATGTCGACCATCCGAGCTTCGGCATGTCGGTGATCGGCCGCATGCTCGAGGCGCAGGGCTTCCGCGTGGGCATCATCGCCCAGCCCGACTGGCAGAGCGCCGAGCCCTTCAAGGCGCTCGGCAAGCCGAACCTGTTCTTCGGCGTGACCGCCGGCAACATGGATTCGATGATCAACCGCTACACCGCGGACCGCAAGATCCGCAGCGACGACGCCTACACGCCCGGCGACGTCGGCGGTTCGCGGCCCGACCGCGCGGCCATCGTCTATTCGCAGCGCTGCAAGGAAGCCTGGAACGACGTGCCGATCGTGCTCGGCGGCATCGAAGGCAGCCTGCGCCGCATCGCCCACTACGACTACTGGCAGGACAAGGTCCGCCGCTCGATCGTGGTCGATTCGAAGTGCGACCTGCTGCTGTACGGCAACGCCGAGCGCGCCATCGTCGAGATCGCGCACCGCCTCGCGGCGCGCGAGCCGGTGCACCAGATCGACGACGTGCGCGGCACCGCCTACGTGCGCCGTGAAACGCCCGAGGGCTGGTTCGAGATCGATTCCACCAGCGTGGACGAGCCGGGCCGCGTCGAGGCGCACGTCAATCCCTACCTGATGGTCTCGGACCAGGCCAAGGCCAACGGCGCGAGCTGCGCGCGCGAGGACGAGGCCGAGGCCGTCGCGAAGGCGGCCGAGGTCGCCGGTTCGCCGGCCGTGGCCTCCGCGGCGGTCAACCCCGCCATCAAGCCGCTGCAGTTCGTGCCCAATCCCGCGCTGCAGGGCCGCGGCAAGACCAAGGTGCCGCCGCGCGACCGCTCGGTGATCCGCCTGCCCTCGTACGAGCAGGTGCGCGCCGATCCGGTGCTCTATGCCCACGCCAACCGCGTGCTGCATCTCGAGACCAACCCCGGCAATGCGCGCGCGCTGGTGCAGGCGCATGGCGAGGGCACGACCGCGCGCGACGTCTGGATCAACCCGCCGCCGATCCCGCTGACCACGGCCGAGATGGACCACGTGTTCGACCTGCCGTATGCGCGCAGCCCGCATCCGCGCTATGCCGACGAGAACGGCAGCCACGACGGCGCGACCAAGATCCCGGCCTGGGAGATGATCCGCTTCAGCGTGAACATCATGCGCGGCTGCTTCGGCGGCTGCACCTTCTGCTCGATCACCGAGCACGAGGGCCGGATCATCCAGAGCCGCTCGGAAGACTCGATCATCAAGGAGGTCGAGGCCATCCGCGACAGCGTGAAGGGCTTCACCGGCACCATCTCCGACCTCGGCGGCCCCACGGCCAACATGTACCGCATCGGCTGCAAGTCGCCCGAGATCGAGGCCGCCTGCCGCAAACCCAGCTGCGTGTACCCGGGCATCTGCCAGAACCTCAACACCAACCACGATCCGCTGATCAAGATCTACCGCCGCGCGCGCGCGCTGCGCGGCATCAAGAAGATCCTGATCGGCTCGGGCCTGCGCTACGACCTCGCCGTGCAGTCGCCCGAGTACGTGAAGGAACTGGTGCAGCACCACGTGGGCGGCTACCTGAAGATCGCGCCCGAGCACACCGAGCAGGGCCCGCTCAGCAAGATGATGAAGCCCGGCATCGGCAGCTACGACAAGTTCAAGCAGATGTTCGAGAAGTACTCGGCCGAGGCGGGCAAGAAGCAGTACCTGATCCCGTACTTCATCGCCGCGCATCCGGGCACCAGCGACGAGGACATGATGAACCTCGCGATCTGGCTCAAGAGGAACGGCTTCCGCGCCGACCAGGTGCAGACCTTCTACCCGAGCCCGATGGCCACGGCCACGACCATGTACCACAGCAACCGCAACCCGCTGCGCAAGATCACGCGCGAGAGCGAGACGGTGGACATCGTGCGCGGCGAGAAGCGGCGCCGGCTGCACAAGGCCTTCCTGCGCTACCACGATGCCAACAACTGGCCGCTGCTGCGCGAGGCGCTCAAGGCCATGGGCCGCGCCGACCTGATCGGCAACGGCAAGCATCACCTGATCCCGACCTGGCAGCCGCTGACCGACGGCGGCTACACCAGCGCGCGCCGCAAGAACTCGACCAGCGCACCCGCGACCAAGACCGCCAAGGCCGCGCCGGCCGTGAAGCTGCCGATGGTCAAGCCCTCGAAGGGCCGCATCCTCACGCAGCACACCGGGTTGCCGCCGCGCGACACCGGTTCGGGCCGCCCCTCGGCCAAGCCCGCCGGCGCCAAGCCCTCGGCGCGCAAGGTGCGCTGAAGCGGCGGGCGATCCCGCTGCGGCGATCGCCCCGGCCGCCATGGCACAGCAACGCATCCTCCTGGCCACCGACCCGCGCTGGCGCGTCGAGCGCGTGCGTTCGCACGCGACCGCGCCGCAATGGAGTCCCGTCTACACCGCGCCCTCGGGCCGGCTCGTGCTGCCCTTCGATGCCGTCGCGATGGAGTTCCGCGGCGACGACGGCCACGGTGCCTGGATCGATGCGCTGACGGCTCTGCGCGTCGCGCCCGCGCAGCGCTACCAGTTGCGCCCCCAGGCGCGCGAGCCGCGCTGCAGCGTGGTCGTGAGCGCCGCCGACGGCGTGGCCGACGCGCCCTGGACCGGCGACGCGGCCCAGCGCCTGTTGTCGCCACGCGCCCTGTATCGGCTGCGCCTGCACTGGCGCCGCCTCGAAGCGGGGCTCGATGCCGTCGATGCCACGCCGCAATTGATAGCCGACGCTCTCGCGGCCGGTGGTCTCGCGCACAGCGAGGGCGCCGTGGGCCGAGCGCGGCGCTGCCTGGCGGCGGAGGCGGCGGAAGGCCGCACGTTGTCGCTGCACGAGCTGGCGGAAGCCGCCAGCAGTTCGCCGTTCCATCTGGCGCGCAGCTTTCGCCGCCGCACCGGCCTGAGCCCGCACCAGTACCGGCTGCACCTGCGGCTGGCCGCCGCGCTCGCGCAGCTCGATGCCGGCGAGCGCGACCTCGCGGGTCTGGCGCACGCGCTCGGCTTCTGCAGCCAGAGCCACCTCGGCGCGCTGTTCCTGCGCGAGGTCGGCGTGACGCCCGGCGAGGCGCGCCGCGCGCTTCACGCCGCGTAAGTCCGCACGCAGCTGCGCAGGATCCTGATAGCGCCGCCAGGCGCGCACGGCCAGACTGGCCGCATGAACCGATCCCTTCCCTGGACAGGCGTGCTCGCCGCGCTCGCCACCGCGCTGATCGGCAGCGGCTGGCAGATCGTCTCGCGCCATGGCGTCACCACCTCGCTCGGCCCGCTGGAGCTCGCGGTGCTGCGCTATGCGATTCCCGCGCTGGTGCTGCTGCCGGTGGCGTGGGCCTCGCGCGCGGTGCTGTGCGCGCTGCCGGCACGGCAGGGGCTGCTGCTGGTGCTCGGCGGCGGCCTGCCGTTCGGGCTGGTGGCGATGGCCGGCGCGCAGTGGGCGCCGGCCGCCCACATGGGCGTGTTCGTGGCCGGCAGCGTGCCGCTGTTCACCGCGCTCGGCGGCTGGTGGCTGGACGGCGAGCGGCCGGCGCGCTCGCGCTGCCTCGGGCTGGCGCTGATGGCCGCGGGGCTCGCGGTGTCCGGCCTCGGCGGGCTGGCCGCGACCGCCTCGGCATGGCGCGGCGACCTGCTGTTCCTGCTCGCCGCGTTGCTGTGGTCGGGCTACACCCTGGCGCTGCGCCGCAGCGGGCTCACGGCCTGGCAGGGCGCGGCCGCGATCAACCTCGGCTCGACGGTGCTGCTGCTGCCGCTGCTGTGGATCGCGGGCGCGCCCCGGCTGCTGAGCGCGCCCCTGCGCGACGTGGCGCTGCAGGCCGTGGGACAGGGACTGTTCGCGGGCCTGCTCGGGCTTGCGCTCTACGGCGTGGCCGTCGCGCGGCTGGGCGCGGCGCGCGCCTCGCTGTCGGGCGCGCTGGTGCCGCTGATGACCGCCGTGGGCGCGGCCTGGCTGCTGCGCGAGCCGCTCACGGCCTCGACCTGGATCGCGCTCGCGCTGGTGCTGCCGGGCGTGGCATTGGCCGGCGGCGCCTGGGCTACGCGTACTGCATCTCTCCGTTCCCGAACGACCAGTTCTCCTTGACCACCTCGACCAGGCTGATGAACACGTCCTCGCGCCGGATGCCGAGCTGCTCGTGCAGCCCGTCGGCCACGCGCCGGTAGAAGGCCTTCTTCATCTCGATGCTGCGGCCCTGGTTCAGCGTGATCTGGATCAGCACGAAGCCCGCCGAATACTCGATGCCCAGGTAGCTGCGCGGATGCACGAGCTGCCCCGGCGAATGGCGCGCGATGACCTGGAACTTGTCGTCCTCGGGAACGTTGATGGTCTCGGTCATCACCTGGTAGATGAGATCGCCGATGGACGGGCCTAGCGTCTCGGGAGCGGTGTCGGGGAGGTCGATGCGGACGAGGGGCATGGTGTCTTCCTTGGCGAGCGGGAGGCGCTTGGCGCGATTGTGGGCGCGTCCGTGCCGGCGTGCAGGAAGCAGGGCGCGGGAAGCGCCCGAGCACGCGAAAGGCCGCGCCGTTGTATGGTGTGGCCCGATGAGCATTTCGTTCTACCGGTCGGGCCCCGGCATGTTCTCGCCAGCGCGGCGCCTGGGGCGTGCCTGTGGCGCCGTCCTGTGCGGCTGGCTGCTGGCGAGCGGCCTGCAAGCCACCGCCGCTCCCACCGCCAGCGAAGCGGCTGCCGGCGAAGCGCCCGCGCAGGCTTTGCGTGCCCAGCACCGGCAGCTCAAGGACAAGCTCGAACGCAACAGCTTCGGCCGTCCGATACAGCTCGACTCGATCGAGACGCCCGGCGGGCTGCAGGGCGACGTCTATGCGGTGGTCGAGCATCCGCTGTCGGAGGTCGGCAGCGCGCTCAAGGGCTCGGCCAACTGGTGCGAGCTGATGCTGCTGCACGTCAACAACCGGCGCTGCCGCGTCAGCGGCGCACCGGGCCGCGAGACGCTCACGCTCTACGTGGTGCGGCGCTACGACAAGCCGGTCGACCAGGCCTTCGAGCTGCCCTTCGCCTACCGCGTGGCGAGCGCGACGCCCGAGCACCTGATGATCGACCTGTCGGCCGCCAGCGGCCCCTTCGGCACCAGCAACTACCACGTCACGCTGGAGGCGGTGGCGCTCGACGAGCGCAAGAGCTTCCTGCACTTCAGCTACAGCTACGACCACAGCCTGATGGTGAAGCTCGCCACCCAGGCCTACCTCGCGACCTTCGGGCGCGACAAGGTCGGCTTCACCGTGGTGGGGCAGGCGCCCGACGGCAAGCCCGAGTACATCCGCGGCATGCGCGGGCTGGTAGAGCGCAATGCGATGCGCTATTTCCTCACGCTCGACGCCTACCTCGCGGCCGATGCCAAGGGCCAGTCCGAGCAGCGCCAGCGCCACTGGTTCGCGGCCGCCGAGCAGTTCCCGCGCCAGCTCCACGAGATCGACCTCGACACCTACCTCGCGCTCAAGCGCGAGGATCGGCAGCGCGAGGGACTGGGCCGCTGAGCGCCGCCGTGCCGGCCCTGGCCGGCGGCAGCCGCAGGTGCCGCGTGGCGCCGGCCGTGCGCATCACGGCCGACAGCAGCGAGCGGAACCACAGGTGGCCCGGCGCGCGCTGGTGGCGCGCATGCCAGAGCTGGTAGAAGCGCATCGGCGGGAAATCGAGCGGCGCCGGCACGATCGCCAGCGGCAGCAGGGCGGCGTAATGCTGTGCGAAGTGCCGGCTGGTGGTGAAGATCAGGTCGGTGCCGGGCAGGAGCTGCGGCGCCATCGAGAAGTAGGGCACCGTCACGGTCGGCGTGCGCGCCAGGCGCAGCGTGGCCAGGTGGCTCTCGACCACGCCGCGCTGCAGGGTGCTGTAGAGCTGCGGCACCACGTGAGCGCCGTGCAGGTAGTCGCTCGACGTGAGGCCCCGCGCGCACGGGTGGTCGCGGTCGACCAGGCAGACGATCTCGTCCTCCATCAGCAAGGTGGTGTGCAGGTGCTCGGGCGGCTGCGGCCAGTTGCCGACCACCACGTCGAGCGAGCCGTCGGCCAGCGCGGCCTCGACATCGAACTCGGGCCCGAGCGGATGCATGAACAGGCGCGCGCCCGGCGCGGTGCCGCGCAGGTACTGCACCACCGCGGCCATCAGCGGCGGCGCCAGGTAGTCGGGCGTGCCGAGGTGGAAGGTCAGCCGCGTGGTCGCGGGATCGAAGCTGTCGGCCGGCGCGAGCAGGGCGTCGATCTCGCCGAGCACCACGCGCACCGAGGCCTCGAGCCGCAGCGCGCGCTCGGTCGGCACCATGCGCTGCTTGTCCTTCACCAGCAGCGGGTCGCCGAAGATCTCGCGCAGCCGCTTGAGCGCGGTGCTCACGGCCGGCTGCGACTGGTTGAGCCGCGTGGCGGCGCGCGAGACGCTGCGCTCGGCCAGCAGCACGGCGAAGACGCGCAGCAGGTAGGTGTCGAAAGGATCGTTGGCGCGGGACATGGAGGAAGGGCGCTGCACAGCTTTGGTGCCGAGCCATCGCGCGGGCCCGGCGCTTTGCTATGCCGCGCATAACGCGCTAGCGATTGGCGTGCCATGGGCCGCTTCCTAGAGTGCGGGCATTGCTCTTGCTGGACCGCGCCATGATCTCCACCGCCCACCTTTCCCCTGTTCGTCCCACGCGCCGCGGCGCGCTGCAGCTGCTGGCGACCGGCGCCGCCGCGCTCGCGCTGCCGGCCTTCGCGCAATGGCCCGACCGGCCGATCAGGATCGTCGTGACCTTCCCGCCCGGCGGCTCCAGCGACATCCTGGCGCGCGTGATGGGCGAGCGGCTCGCGCGCCGGCTCGGCCAGGCGGTGGTGATCGACAACAAGCCCGGCGCGGGCGGCACCATCGGCGGCGCCCAGGTCGCGGCCGCGGCGCCCGACGGCTACACGCTGATGCTCGCGAACACCACGCCGATAGCGCTCGGGCCCTTCACGCTCGACAAGCAGCCCTACGACCCGGTCGCGGCCTTCAGCCACATCGCCGCGCTGGGCTCGGCGCCGCTGGTGGTGATGGCCAGCAAGGGCTCGGGCATCGCGAGCTTCGCCGACCTCGAAGCCCGCGCGCGCAAGGACGGCCGGCTCGATTTCGGTTCGGGCGGCCCGGGCTCGATCGGCCATATCCACGGCGAGCTGATCCGGCGCGTGACCGGGCTGCACCTGGAGCATGTGCCCTATCGCGGCGGCGCGCCGATGACCACCGACCTGATCGCCAACACCATCCCCGTGGGGATCGACGTGATCACCGCTTACGTGCCGTACTTCAAGAGCGGCCAGCTGGTGCCGCTGGCGGTCACGGGCAGCGCGCGCTCGCCGCTGATGCCCGAGGTGCCGGCCATCGCCGAAGTCGGGCAGCCCAGGCTGGTGCTCGAGAACTTCTTCGGCCTCAGCGGCCCCGCGAAGCTGCCGCCCGAGGTGGTGGCGCGCCTCCATGCCGCCTGCAACGAGGTGCTGGCGATGGCCGAGGTTCAGAAGAAGCTGATCGAGCTGGGCATCGTCGCCAAGCCCGAGACGACGGCCCGCTTCGAGGGCATCGTGAAGGAGCAGGTGGCGGTGCTCGGGCCGACGGTGAAGGCGGCGGGCATCAAGCTCTGAGGTCCGCCGGCCCGGCGGGCTTCAGTCCGCCAGCGTGAGCAGCGGCACGTCGCGCTCGCGCGCCATCGCCTCGAGTTCGGCGCGGCTGCGGCCTGCGATCCAGGCCGCCACACCCTCGTGCGTGGCCGGCGCCATCATGTCGCGCGAGGCCAGGCCCGCGGCCTCGCACAGCCGGGCGGCGAAGTGCGGCTCGAGCGCGGCCACCGCCACGCGGCCGTCGGCGCAGGGATAGACGCGGTAGCCCGCATGCGCGCCGCCGACCGCGCCTTGTGGCTGCGTCAGGCCCCAGGTGCGCGGCAGCGCGAGCCAGTCGGCCGAGACATTGAGCGCGACCTCGAGGTACACGCCCCCGGCCGTGGCGCCGCGCGCGCGCAGCAGCAGCGCCTTGAGCACCGCCTCGCTCGCGAGCAGCGCGCCGCCCATGTCGGCGAACAGCGTGGCCGGCAGCGCGGTGCCGGTGACCAGGCCGCTCTCGGCGAGGTAGGTCAGGTCGTGGCCCGGCTCCTCGGCGCGTTCGCCGTGGGCGCCGACGATCGCCACCTGCGACAGCGCCGGATGGCGCGCATGCAGCGCGTTCCAGTCCAGGCCGAGCTTGGCCAGCGCCGAGGGACGGAACGAGGTCAGCAGCACGTCGGTGCGCGCGAGCGCCTCGTGCAGCGCGCGCTGGCCGGCCTCGCTCTTGAGGTCGGCCGCCTCGATGGCGATGCCATCGTGCAGCGCGGCATAGGCCGCCTGGTTGTAGAGCGCCATCGGGTCGCCCGCGGGCGGCTCGAGCTTCAGGCAATCGGCGCCCATGCGGCGGCAGCGCAGCAGCGCGGCCGGGCCGGGCAGGTTGAGCGCGAGGCTCAGGATGCGCACGCCGGCGAGCGGCTGCGAGGAGGCGTCGATGGAGTCGGGCATGGCGCCATTCTCGCCCCAGCCCCGCGTCGCGCCCGCGACCCGGCCCCCGATGCGCGCGCCGCCCGCCGCGCGTAGCATGGCCGCCGTCAGGCAAACCTCCAGGAGACGACGCATGTTCCAACCTTCCCTCATGAGCGGCCAGCGCATCCTCGTGACCGGCGGCGGCACCGGGCTCGGCCGCGCGATGGCCGAGCGCTTCCTCGGCCTGGGCGCCGACATCGCGATCTGCGGCCGGCGCCAGTCGGTCTGCGAGGAGACCGCGGCCGAGTGGCGCCAGCAGTTTCCCGAACGGCGCATCGACACCTTCGGCGTCGACATCCGCGTCGCCCAGAGCGTGGACGAGATGGTCGAGAGCCTCTGGCAGAGCGGCGGCCTCACCGGCCTGGTGAACAACGCGGCCGGCAACTTCGTCTCGCCGACCGAGAGCCTCTCGCCGCGCGCCTTCGACGCGATCGCGAACATCGTCTTCCACGGCAGCTTCTACGTCACGCAGGCCGTGGGCAAGCGCTGGGTGGCCGAGGCCAAGTCGGGCCAGTGGAAGGCCGGCGATGCCTTCCGCAGCGTGATGAGCATCATCGTGACCTGGGTCGACAACGGCAGCCCCTACGTGGTGCCCTCGGCGATGAGCAAGGCCGGCATCGAGGTGATGACCAAGTCGCTCGCGGTGGAGTGGGCGCGCTACGGTGTGCGGCTCAATGCCGTGGGCCCGGGCGAGATCCCGACCGAGGGCATGAGCAAGCGCCTGAACCCCGGCGAGGAGCCCGGCGCGCGCACCATCGCGATGAGCCCGATGGCGCGCACCGGCCGCATGAGCGAGCTGCAGAACCTCGCGGCCTTCCTGATGTCGCCGGGCCAGTGCGACTGGCTCACGGGCCAGAGCATCATGATGGACGGCGCCAACGCGCTGGCCAACGGCGGCAACTTCTACGAGCTGCGCCAGTGGAGCGACGGCGACTGGCTGGCCGCGCGCGAGCGCATCGAGGCGCAGAACCAGAAGGACAAGACGCAGCGCTGAGCCTGCGCGCTACTTCCTCGGCGGCTTCGCCGCGTGCACGGTGACGTGCTTGTTCACGGGGCTCGACAGCACCAGCGAGGTGGTGACCGCGCCGTCGACCGCGAGCGCGTCCACCACGCGCTCGAGCTCGGCCGGCTCGGCGATCGCGCAGCGCACGATGAAGCAGTCCTCGCCGGTCACGCGGTCGGCGCTCAGCACCTCGGGCATCTGCTCGAACAGCTTCAGGTAGCGCGCGATGCCCGCATGCGTGGTGTCGATGCGGATGATGGCCTGCAGCCCCACGCCGAGCGCGCGCAGGTTGACGCGCGCGCCGTAGCCCTCGATCACGCCCGCGTCCTCGAGCTTGCGCACGCGCTCGCTCATGGCCGGCTGCGACAGGCCGATGCGCTTGCCCAGCGCCGCGAGGCTCTGGCGCGCGTCGGCCTGCAGGGCTTCGAGGATCAGGCGGTCTTTCTTGTCGATGTCCATGCGATGAGAAGAGGGGGCACCGATGGTCCATCGGCCGGGAGCGCCGATTTTCGATGAATGCCCGTGGCCCGCGCGCGCAGGCGCCGCTAAGGTCGTGGCTTCGTTCAAGACCCAAGGAGGAACCTTCGATGCAACTCGTCGGCATGCTCGACTCGCCCTATGTGCGCCGCACCGCCGTCTCGCTGCGGCTGCTGGGCATTTCCTTCGAACATCGCTCGCTCTCGGTGTTCAGCACCTTCGAGCAGTTCCGCGCGATCAACCCGGTGGTCAAGGCGCCGACGCTGGTGCTCGACGACGGCGCGGTGCTGATGGATTCGACCCTGATCGTCGAGTACGCCGAGTTCCTCGCCGGCCGCAGCCTGTGGCCGGCCGAGGCGGCGGCGCGGCTGCGCGCGCTGCGCCTCACGGGGCTCGCGCTCGCGGCCTGCGAGAAGACGGTGCAGATCGTCTACGAGCGCAACCTCCGGCCGGCCGAGAAGCTGCATCAGCCCTGGGTGGACCGGGTGCTGGGGCAATTGCTGGCGGCCTATGACGAACTCGAGCGCGAGGTGGCGGTGGCGCCGTGGACCGCCGAAGAAGCGGCGCTGACGCAGGACGCCGTCTCGGCGGCCGTGGCCTGGTCGTTCACGCAGCTGATGCTGCCCGAGCTGGTGGCACCCGCGCGTTGCCCGGCACTGGCGGCCCATGCCGCGCGCGCCGAGGCCCTGCCGGTGTTCGCGGCGCTGCCGCAGCTCTGATCAGGCCGCGATGTCGGCGCCGCGCTCGGCCAGCAGGCCGCGCAGCAGCGAGCGGTGGCAGCGCGACTCGTCCTCGCAGTAGCAGCCCACGGCCAGCGCGGTCCGGTGCGAGAGCGCCGCGAGCAGGTCGAGGCTGCGGCTCGCGTCGGCCTCGGCCATCTCGGCCTTGTACTTGCGCATGAAGGCCGTCCACTCGGCCGGCGTCTGCGCGGCCTGGCCCAGCTTCATGGTCTCGGTCGAAGGCGCGAGGTTCGGGTACCAGACGTCGTACCAGTCCTGCGACGCGAATTCGCTCTTGGGCACGCCACGCGGCGGGCGCCGCACGGTGCCCACGCGCAGGCCTTCGCCGGGGCTGCGCGGCGTGCCGAGTCGAACGATGCGGATGCTCATGGATGGGTCTCCTCTAGGTACCGACGATGCCGCCGTCGCGCCGCCGGATCGCCAGCGTGGCCGAGCGCGGCCGCGCGCTGCCCGGCGCGGTGCCGTCGGGCCAGGCGCTGTTGTGCGTGGCGCTGCCGTCGTCGCGCGACTCGCCCGGATGCTGGACGTTGACGAACAGCGCGCGGCGGTCGGGCGCGACCACGCAGCCCGTGATCTCGCAGCCGCTGGGCCCGGTCAGGAAGCGCTTGATGCGGCCCGTGGCCGGGTCGGCCACCAGCATCTGGTTGTTGCCCAGGGCGGTGTAGGGCGGCTTGCCGATCAGCTGGCCGCTCATGTCGGTCTGGATCCACAGCAGGCCGCCGCTGTCGAAGTGCAGGCCGTCGGGGCTGCCGAACAGGTCGGCGTCGGCGCTCGGGTAGCGCGCGCCGCTGCCGGGCTGCGCGGTGTCGCCCGCGAGCACGAAATGCTCCCAGGCGAAGCCCGCGCTCGCCGCGTCGCCGTCGTCCTCGCGCCAGCGCAGGATGCCGCCGAACAGGTTGTCTGCGCGCGGGTTCGCGGCATCGGGGCCGGGCTTGCCGAGGTCGCCGCGCTGGCTGTTGTTGGTGAGCGTGACGTAGACCTCGCCGCCGGGGCTGATCGCGATCCACTCGGGGCGGTCCATCTTCGTGCCGCCCACCACGTCGGCCGCGAGCCGCGCATGGACCAGCACCTCGGCCTGGTCGGCGAAGCCGGCCGCGACATCGAGCCCGTGGCGGCCGTGCACGAGCTCGATCCAGCGGCCGCGGCCGTCGGCGTCGAAGCGCGCGACGTACAGCGTGCCCTCGTCGAGCAGCCGCGCGTTGGCCGCCGCGCGCGAGCCCTCGCCGGCGGGCGCGATGCGGTCGGTGCTCAGGTACTTGTAGATGTATTCGAAGCGCGCGTCGTCGCCCATGTAGACCGCCACGCGGCCGTCCCTGGTCACGGTGCAGGTCGCGCTCTCCTGGCGCTTGCGGCCCAGCGCGGTGCGCTTGACGGGCTTCGCGGCGGGATCGAAGGGATCGATCTCGACCACCCAGCCGAAGCGGTGCGGCTCGTTGGGATGGCGGCTCAGGTCGAAGCGCTCGTCGAAGCGCCAGTACTCGACCCATTGCGAGCCCGCCACCGTGCCGTAGCGGCGCTGCGCGGGCGTGGCGTCCTTGGCCGCCTCCTTCGGGCCGCCGAAGTAGCCGTGGAAGTTCTCCTCGCAGGTGAGGTAGGTGCCCCAGGGCGTGACGCCCATCGCGCAGTTGGCGAAGGTGCCGAGCGCCTCGGTGCCGGCCGGATCGAGCGCGGTGCGCAGGCGCGGCGAACCCGCGGCCGGGCCGGCGATGCGCATCGGCGTGTTGCCGTGCACGCGGCGGGCATAGGGCGAGGGCAGCACCTGGCGCCAGCCGCCCTCGGGCGTGCGCGCGATCTCGATCACCGACACGCCCATCGCATGCAGCGACTTGCGCACCTTCCGTGCATTCCATTCCTTCGCGCCGTCGGCATGCAGCAGCTGCTCGTCGGTGTACTCGTGGTTCATCACGAGCAGTGCGCGTCCGGGCGTGGCGAGCGGAAAGAAGTGCATGCCGTCGTGGTGCATGCCGGCCTGCAGCGCCTGGTCGGCCGCGCTGTTGCCGCCGTCGGGCGCGAAGGCGGGCATCGGCTGACCCGCGATGCCGGTGGGCGTGCCCCAGGGGTAGAGCAGGTGCCATTCGTACTCGGGGGGCACCACGACCGCATCGCGCAGCGAGGCCGGCACGGCCGTGAAGCCCAGCGCTTCCCTGCCTTCGATGGACAGCGTGGGCTTGGTGGCCCCGGCAGGGTGCCGGGCCAGCAGCGCCACCACGGCGGCGGTGCCCGATTGCAGGAAGCGGCGGCGGTCGAGGGACATGAAAGGCGGTGCGGGTGTTGGGTCGGCGACAGCCGCCATCATCGCCGAGCACCGCGGCGCGCGATACTTTGCCAACGACCCCAGGAGACACACCGCATGACCGAACGCATCGAAACGATCCGCCACCCCGACGGCGTGGTGGAACTGCAGCTGGACCGCGCCGACAAGATGAACGCGCTCGACCCCGCGATGTTCGATGCGCTGATCGCCGCCGGCGAATCGCTGCGCGCCGACGCCACGGTGCGCGCGGTGGTGATCGCCGGGCGCGGCAAGGCCTTCTGCGCGGGCCTGGACATGGCTTCGTTCCAGCGCATGGAGCAGGGCACGGCCGGCGAGGTGCTGGGCCAGTCGGCCGGCGGCGCCGGGCTGGTGGCGCGCACGCACGGCCTCGCGAATGCCGCGCAGCAGGTCGCGATGGTGTGGCGCGAGGTGCCGGTGCCGGTGATTGCCGCGGTGCATGGCGTGGCCTTCGGCGGCGGCCTGCAAGTGGCGCTGGGCGCGGACATCCGCATCGTCGCGCCCGACACCAGGCTGTCGGTGATGGAGATCAAGTGGGGCCTGGTGCCCGACATGGGCGGCATGGTGCTGATGCGCGAACTCGCGCGCAGCGACGTGGTGCGCGAGCTTACCTACACCGGCCGCGTGTTCTCGGGCGAGGAGGCGCTGCAGCTGGGCTTCGCCACGCGCCTTTCGGCCGATCCGCTGGCCGAGGCGCTCGCGATGGCGCACGAGATCGCGCTCAAGAGCCCCGACGCGATCCGCGCCGGCAAGCGGCTGCTCAATGCCTCGCTGGCGCACAGCGCGGCCGAGCTCCTGATCGCCGAGTCGGTGGAGCAGCAGGCGCTGATCGGCAGCCCGAACCAGGTCGAGGCGGTGCGCGCCAACATCGAGCGGCGCGCGCCGCGTTTCGCCTCGCCCGGCTGAGCGAGCGCAACGACCGCGATACCCCCCGGGGGACATTCACCGGCACCGCCGCGCGAGGCGGGTGGCCCTTGCACGCGACGCGCCCGGCGCCGCGGCGCGCGCCTGCGCGTTCGCCGGCCGGGCCGGTGCCTCATGACCGTCGAGTGTGATCTTTTTGGCTCAAACAATTAACAAATTGATGCCGATCTGACACAAAGATTTACGATCATGTAAAATGTAAGTATTCGTTTTGGTGCAATGAGCCTCTTTGGGTCTCATTGTGTGCACTAGGTCACGACCCGATGCTCTGTACACGCCAGTCGCGGGAAATCCTTCGTATCACTGTCATCAATTACTAAAAGAACCTTGCCAAGCGGCAGCGACCCTGCATGTCGACGACCACGTTTTTCTGCAATCTCAACGTCCCCATCCTCGTGGGCGAGGATCGCTACAAGTACGTCCCGATCGTCGGCGTGTTCCGCACGATCGCGATGGACGACGTCGACGCCTGGGTGATGCATGCCGACGGCCGTCCGCGCAGCGACCGCGAACTGGCGGCGGAGGTGCTGGTCGAGATCCGCAAGCCGCTGGGCGCCACCGGCCGCACCGCGCCGCATGCCTTCGAGGTGGCGGACATCCTGCAGCTCGACCGCGCGGCGGCGATCGTGGTGTCGACCTACCTCGCCGCGCTGCCGCGCGTCTGAGCGGCTTCTTCCTTCTCTTCCTCAGCGCTTCCCGCGCGCATCCACCGGCCAGATGGCGACCAGCGTGTCGTCCTCGACCACGTGGTAGACGTCGTGCAGGTTCACGGTCGGGTCGCAGTGCGGCGTCACGAACTCGACGCGCGCGCCCAGCGCCGGGCGTTCGTCGGGCGGCACCAGCAGCTTGCCGTGCTCGTCGCCGAAGAAGGCATAGCGGCTGCCCGTGCCGGCGCCGCGCGCCACCAGCGGCACGCCGCTGTCGGTGGCGAAGCACTTGGTGCCGCCGTCCACCGTGACCCAGTCGGCCGCCTGCGTGCTGACCACCGCGGCCTGCACGAACAGCGAGACCTCGAAGGCCTGTGCCGGCGCATTGCCGGCCAGCACCTGCGCGTACTCGGCATCCATGAACACGTACGAGCCGGCCTGCAGCTCGGTGAAGCCGTCGCCCTGCGCATCGAGGTCGTGGGTGCCGGTGCCGGCCCCGGTCACGATCTCGAAGCGCAGGCCCTGGCGCTCGGCAGCGGCCACGATCTGCGCCACCGTCCGGCGCAGGCCCGCGGCCGAGGCGCTGCGATGTTCGCGCTCCACGATGTGCTGCAGGTTGCCCGCATAGGCCTGCAGTCCGCGCAGCCGCAGCCGCGGCTCGGCCGCGATCGCCGCGGCCAGCG
The DNA here is from genome assembly GCF_057809595.1 of Variovorax sp. FG153. Taxonomy (NCBI): domain Bacteria; kingdom Pseudomonadati; phylum Pseudomonadota; class Betaproteobacteria; order Burkholderiales; family Comamonadaceae; genus Variovorax; species Variovorax sp. FG153. Next base: position 33,410 of record NZ_JBMDKG010000031.1, on the reverse strand, counting down.
CCAGCACCTGGGCTTCGGTGGCCGCGCCGGTGCGGTTGTAGCCCGCGCCGTAGTCGACCAGCACGTCGAGCGGATGGGGCAGGGCGGCCGCGGCGCGCGCGAGTTCGGCGGCATTGCGCGGATCGTCGATCACCACCATCAGCCCGCCGGGGCCGGCCTGGCGCGCGAGCTTGAGCACGCGCGCGATCTTGCTCGGCGTGACCGCGGGCGAGGTCAGCAGCACGCCCGGGATGCCGCCCGCGACCATCACCTCGGCCTCGCCCACCGTCACGCAGCTCACGCCGATGGCGCCGGCCGCGACCTGCATGCGCGCGATCGCCACCGACTTGTGCGTCTTCACGTGCGGCCGCAGCCCCACGCCGCGCGAGCGCGCGAAGGCGGCCATGCGCTCGATGTTGCGCGTCATCGCGCCGAGGTCGATCAGCAGCGCCGGCGTGTCGAGCTGCTGGCGGCCGCCGGGCACGCCGATCAGCGGCGCATTGACGGGGGAGTGGGTTTCGAGGGACACGGGATGTCTCTTTCTGTGGAGGGTCGATGTGCCGCGCCGGAACACGCGGGCGAATGCCTTGTGAAATGATCGCATCGAAATGAGCGCGCCTTCCATCGTCCCCACCGATCCCCCAGCCTTCGACGGGCGCGCGCGATGAAGGCGCTCGACATCGAGGCCGTGCAGGCCTTCGTGCTGGTGGCCGACCTGCGCAGCTTCACGCGCGCGGCCGAGGCGCTCGACGGTACCCAGTCGGCCGTGAGCCTGCGCATCAAGCGGCTCGAGGACGGCCTGGGCCGCCGGCTGCTCGAGCGCACGCCGCGCCGCGTGCGGCTGTCGGCCGAGGGCGATGCCTTCCTGCCCTTCGCGCGCAACCTGCTGGCCGCGCACAGCGGCGCGCTCGATGCCTTCGCGGCGCCGCGCCGCAGGCTGGTGGTGGGCCTGAGCCACCACATCGTCGGCGCCGAGCTGCCGCTGCTGCTGCGCCGCGTGAAGCAGGCCGAGCCCGGCGTGGTGATGGAGGTGCGCATCTCCACCTCGCGCGAACTGCTCGAGGCCTTCGACCGCGGCACGCTCGATGCCGTGCTGGTGCTGCGCCACGACAGCCGCCGGCTCGACGGCGAGGTGCTGTTCGAGGAGCCCTTCGGCTGGATGGCCGCGCCCGACTTCGCGCATCGCTCGGGCGAGCCGTTGCCGCTGGCGACGCAGGCCGAGCCCTGCAGCGTGCGGCAGATGGCCGTCACGGCGCTGGCGCAGGGCGGCGTGCCCTGGTCCGAGGTGTTCGTGGGTGGCGGCATCCTCACGGTGGGCGCGGCCGTCTCGGCCGGACTCGCGGTGGCCGCGCTCGGGCGCCGCGTGGCGCCGGCCGGCACGATCGAGGTCGGCCCGGTGCTGGGCCTGCCGCCGCTGCCCGCGCGCGACGTGGTGCTGCATGCGGGCGTGTCCGATGCGCCGGCGCGGCGCGCCCTGAAGTCGCTGTCGGACGCGATGCGCGCGACGGCCGGCGGCCTCACGCGCTGAGCGCGCGCAGGGCGATGGCCGCCACGGCGGTGGCCATCGCCAGCACGGCGGCGCTAGAGAGCACGGCCAGCAGATGGCCCGCGAGCAGGTCGAAGGCGGTGGTCATGGCAGCGTCTCCAGGCCCGGCTTCGCGAGGTGCAGCACTTCGTAGATCGCGTCGCCATCGCCCGCATCGGGCGCCTCGGGCGCGTCCGTCAGCAGCGTGAAGCGCACGATCCGCCAGGCGGCGAGGTCGAGCGCGCTCCAGGTCGCGACCACGCCCGCCTCCGGCTCGCGGGACTGCGCGGCGAACACCGCCGCGCGATCGGCATCGGCATCGAGCGCGCGTTCGCTGCGCCGCAGCCAGGCCGCGCGTTCGGTGCGCGCCGCGCCGGCGCGCGCATCGAGCGGCAGCCAGCTCTCCACGCGCGGCCGGCCGAAGCTGTCGATCACGTTCTGGAAGCGCTCGCCCATCAGGAACGAAGCCGCGGCCGCGGGCTCGCGCCACAGGTAGACCGAGGCGTAGAGGTGGCCGACGGCCCGGTGCCGGCCGCGCTCCTGCGCGACGAAGGCCTTGAACACCAGGCCCTCGGTGTGGTCCCACAGCGGGCCGCGCTGCGCCGCGCGGCGGCGGATGGCTTCCATGTCGTGGCCGGCCGGCAGCCGGTGCGAGTACTGCATCGCGAACATCGTGTCGCTCCTTGCATGCTTTGTTGAAGATGCAGCGAGCTTGCGATGCCGGGCGGGCCGGTTGAAGGGGCCGCGCGATATAGCTGTGATGTGGCGGCGCAATCGTCGCGTCGTTGCCGCGCAGCTAGGCGCGGCGCTTCGCCGCCTTAGGCGCCCGCGCGCGCAGGCCCTCGACCAGCAGGCGCCCCGTGGTCTGCAGATGCTCCGTGATCAGCGCCTGCGCGGCCTGCACGTCCTTGCCGAGCACCGCGTCGACCAGCGCCTGGTGCTCGCCGCGCACGTCGCGCCGGTCGCCGCCCAGCGGCGCCGACAGCTGCCGGTAGCGCTCGCTCTGCTGGTAGAGCATCAGGTGCATGCGCAACAGCCAGCCGTTGGGGCAGCCGCTCACCAGCGCATGGTGGAACTCGGCATGGGCGGCGGTCCAGTCCTCGCTGAGCAGGGTCTGCGGCAGCTCGTGCTGCAGCTCGGCCAGCCGCGACAGCCGGTGGTGGGCCGACACCACGCGGCCTTCCCATTCGAGGCCGCCATGGCGGATCGCCTCGGCCAGGCAGAGCTTCTCGATCTCGATGCGCGCCTGCACCAGGTCCTCGAGTTCGGGCTCGGAGATCGGGCTGACCCGGAAACCGCGCGCGGGCTCCGACACCACCAGCGACTCGGCCTCGAGCATCGCCAGCCCCTCGCGCACCGCGCCCGCGCTCACGTCGAGCTCCTCGGCCAGCGCGGCGATGTTGAGCTTGGCGTCGGGCAGCAGGCGGCCGCCGACGATCGCGGCGCGCAGGTGGGTGAACACCAGCCGGGTCTGGCTCATGCCCTTGGTCTTCTCGTTCATCGCGTCCTTTCGCGCCGTGGCGTTGGCCCGGATCATACTTGGCAGGCTTTTAAATCTATGATTAAATAAATAATATATTATTTGAACGAAAAACCACGGATCCACCCGTCCACCGGAGACAAGCCGCCATGACCGCTTCCTCGCTTCGCACCGTCAAGAACCCGCCGCGCGCCGCGCTGCAGGCCGTGCATTCGCTCGACCGCTTCGTGTTCACCGTGCCCGATCTCGCCGAGGCCGAGCGCTTCTATGCCGCCTTCGGCCTTGATCCGCGCCGCGATGGCGACCGGCTCGACCTCCACACCGTCGGCCATCCGCAGGCCTGGGGTTCGCTCCACGAAGCGCCGGGCCAGCCCAAGAAGCTGCAGTACCTGCGCTTCGGCTGCTTCGCGGAGGACTTCGACGCCATCGCCGCGCGCGCGCGGCAGCTGAGCCTGCCGCGCTGCGAGGCCCATCCGCTGAGCGCGGGGCAGGGCGGCGAGGCCGGTCTCTGGCTGCTGCATCCCGATGGCTTCCCGGTGCAGGTCGTGGTGGCCGCCAAGAGCTCGCCCGAGGCCGCGGGCGAACGGGTGCTCGCGCCGCGTCCGCCGCCGGGCGTGGGCGCGTCGCTCAACCGCGCGCGCATCCCGAAGGTGCACCCGCGCCGGCTCTCGCACGTGCTGCTGTTCAGCGCGAAGGTGCCCGAGGCGGTGCGCTTCTTCGAGGAGGCGCTGGGCCTGCGCGTCTCCGACCGCTCGGGCGACCTGATCGTCTTCATGCACGGCGTGCACGGCAGCGACCATCACCTGGTCGCGATGGCCAAGTCGGGCGGGCCCGGCCTGCATCACCTGAGCTGGGACGTGGCCGACATCGACGAGGTCGGCCGCGGCATGGAGCAGATGCTGGCCGCCGGCCATGTGCGCGGCTGGGGCGTGGGGCGCCACGTGCTGGGCTCGAACTACTTCCACTACGTGCGCGATCCCTGGGGCAGCTACTCCGAGTATTCGTACGACATCGACTTCGTGCCCGGCGACTTCGACTGGCCCGCCGCCGACCATCCGCCCGAGGACTCCTTCTATGCCTGGGGCCCGCGCGTGCCCGAGGACTTCGTCACCAACTTCGAGATCGAGCCCGTGCCGCCGGCCGCCGATCCCGCCGCCTGATCCTTTAGCGTTTCTCTTCCTCTTTCACCCACCACAAGGAACTCCCATGCGCCTCCTGGCCTTTCAAAGCAGCGGCAAGCCCGCCCTCGGTCTTCGTCTTGGCGACGAAGTCGTGAACCTCAGCGCCGAAGGCCTGCCCGCCCGGCTCGACGAGCTGCTGCGCGCCGGCCCCGAGGGCCTGGCCGCCGCGCGCCGCGCCGGCGAGAGCGCGCGCAGCCGGCTGCCGCTGGCCGGCCTCGACTGGCTGCCGCCCGTGCAGTCGCCCGCCAAGGCGATCGCGGTCGGCCTCAACTACATCGACCATGCGGCCGAGAGCAAGTTCGACCCGCCGACCTACCCGGTGCTGTTCCACCGCTTCGCCTCCTCGTGGGTGGGCCACGGCAAGGCGCTCGAGCGCCCGCACGTCTCGACCCAGTTCGACTACGAGGGCGAGCTGGTCATCGTGATCGGCAAGGCCGGCCGCTACATCGCCAAGGACCAGGCGCTCGACCACGTGGCCGGCTACTCGGTGTTCAACGACGGCTCGATCCGCGACTACCAGTTCAAGTCGGCGCAATGGATGATGGGCAAGAACTTCGACCGCTCGGGCTCGTTCGGCCCCGAGTTCGTGACCGCCGACGAGCTGCCCGCGGGCGCCGCCGGCCTGAAGCTGCAGACCCGGCTCAACGGCCAGGTGCTGCAGGACGCCAACACGCGCGACATGATCTTCGACGTGGCGACGCTGGTGTCGGTGTGCTCCGAGCCCTTCGCGCTGCAGCCCGGCGACATCATCATCGCGGGCACGCCCTCGGGCGTGGGCCTGGCGCGCAAGCCGCAGGTCTTCATGAAGGCCGGCGACGTCTGCGAGGTCGAGATCGAGGGCGTGGGCCTGCTGTCGAACCCGGTGGTCGACGGCGCCTGAACCAGGCCCGGGCGCGCTACACCGAGCAGTAGCGCTCCTGGATCTCGCGGTCGGCCAGCAGCTCGGCCGCGCCCGCGTGGTGCGCGATGCAGCCCTGGTCGACGATGTAGGCGCGGTCCGCGATCGACAGCGCCAGCTCGACGTTCTGCTCCACCAGCAGCAGCGTCTTGCCGGCGCGCTTCCAGGCCGCGAACAGCGCGAACATCTCGTCCACCAGCACCGGCATGATCCCCTCGCTGGGCTCGTCGAGCATCACCAGCTTGGGGTGCGCCACCATCGCGCGCGCGATCGCCAGCATCTGCTGCTCGCCGCCCGACATCGTGACCGCCACCTGCGCGAGCCGCTCCTTGAGGCGCGGAAAGGTCTGCGCCACCTCGTCGATCAGCTCCTGCTCGCGCGCGCGCCGGCCCGAGGCCAGGATGCCCAGGCGCAGGTTCTCGAGCACCGTGAGCCCGGGCACGATGCGGCGCTCCTCGAACACGTAGGCCAGCCCCTGGTGGAAGCGCCGGTGCGGCGGCAGGCCCAGCAGCGACACGCCGTCGAACAGCACGCTGCCGCGCGTGCGGCCCATCAGGCCCATGATGCTGCGCATGATCGTGGTCTTGCCCGCGCCGTTGCGCCCGATCAGGCAGACGATCTCGCCCGCGTGCACCTCGAGGTCGATGCCCTGCAGGATGTGGCTGCGGCCGTACCAGGCCTCGAGCTTGTGCACCGCGAGCAGCGGCGGTTGCGTTGGGGTCATCGGTGTTGCCCTCCGTGGCCGAGGTAGACGCGCTGCACGTCCTCGTTGGCGCGGATCTCCGCGGGGCTGCCCTGGGCCAGCAGGCGGCCCTGGTGCAGCACCACGATGCGGTCGCTCACGCCCATGATCAGTTTCATCTTGTGCTCCACCAGCGCCACCGTGCGTTCGGCCACCAGCGCCAGGATCAGGTCCATCACCGAGCGCGTTTCCTCGGGGCTCATGCCGGCCGTGGGCTCGTCGAGCAGCAGCAGCTTGGGGTCGCTCGCCAGCGCCACCGCGATCTCGAGCGCGCGCTGCTCGCCGTGCGAGAGCCGCTCGGCGCGAAAGCCGCGCTTGTCCTGCAGTTGCACCCGCTCGAGCAGCCGCTCGGCCTTCTCGATCCAGTCGCGGCGCGCGGCGCGCGGGCGCCAGCAGTCGAAGCCGCTGTCGAGCGCCTGCACCGCCACGCGCACGTTCTCCAGCACCGTGAGGTCGGGGAACAGGTTGGTCACCTGGAACGACTTGGCGATGCCCAGGTGCGCGAAGCGGTGCTGGGCCAGCCCGGTGATGTCGCGGCCGTCGAAGCGGATCTCGCCCGCGCTCGGCGCGAAGGCGCCCGAGACCATGTTGAAGAAGGTCGACTTGCCCGCGCCGTTGGGACCGATGATCGCGGTGAGCTGCCCGCGCGGGAAGCTCACGCCGATGTCTTCGTTGGCGGTGAACTGGCCGAAGCGCTTGGTGAGGCCGCGCGTCTCGAGGATGGCTTCGGCGCTCATCGTTCCATCCTCGCGAGCAGCGTGCCCCAGATGCCCTTCGGGAAGAACAGCACCAGCGCGATGAAGATCACCCCGACGATCAGCTGCCAGCGCTCGGTCACGGCCGTCAGCGCATGCTCCATCGCGAGGAACACGCCGGCGCCCACGAAGGGCCCGAAGAAGGTGCCCATGCCGCCGAGCAGCGTGACCATCATCACCTGGCCCGAGGTGTGGTACGACAGGGTGTCGATGCCCACGGTGGCGAGGTTGATCGCCGTCAGCGCGCCGGCCAGCCCGCAGAACAGGCCCGAGATCACGAAGGACAGCAGCTTGGCGCGTTCCACGTCGAAGCCCGAGGCGCGGGCGCGCTGCTCGTTCTCGCGCACCGCCTCGAGCACCGCGCCGAACGGCGACTGCAGGATGCGCGACAGCAGCCACACGGCCAGCGCCACGAAGCAGAGCATGAAGTAGTAGCGGTTCAGCGGCTGCAGCAGGTCGATCTGCCAGCCGCCGAGGCGCAGCGTGGGCACGTTCACGCCGCGCAGGCCGTTGTCGCCGCCGGTCAATGAGGTCGCGTGGAAGGCCGCGAAGTACACGCACTGCGCGAGCGACAGCGTGACCATCGCGAAGTAGATGCCGCGCGTGCGGATCGCGAGCGCGCCGATGGCCAGCGCCACCAGCCCGCCGAGCGCGATGCCCGCCGCCACGGCCAGCGGCCAGGGCAGGCCGTGGCTGGCGATCAGGATGCCGCAGGCGTAGGCACCGCTGCCGTAGAAGGCCGCGTGGCCGAACGACAGCTTGCCGGTGTAGCCGAAGGTCAGGTTGTAGCCCGCGGCGAACAGGCCGAACAGCAGGATGTTGATCGCCATCGCGTGGAACGGAACGACCAGCGGGAACAGCGCGAGCACCGCGATGCTCAGCGGCACGCGGTGGCGCGTGGCCGCCTCGCGCAGCCGTCGCGCGCCCGGGGCCGTGGCGGCTTCGGCGCGCGGCGCACGCAGCGGGGGCGGGGAGGAGGAAGTGGTGGTGGACATGGTCTGGAAAGCGTTGGAAGCGAAGGGCGCGCCTTCAGTCGCGCGCGCCGAACAGCCCGTTGGGCCGCAGGATCAACACCGCGGCCATCAGCGCGAAGATGGCGAGTTCGGCGAGCTCGGGCTGGAACAGCGTGGTCATCGCCACCACCACGCCCACCAGCAGGCCGGCCACGATGGCGCCGACCAGCGAGCCCATGCCGCCGATCACGGTGACCACGAAGGCCTCGATCAGCACCGAGCCGCCCATCTCGGGATTCACCCCGCGCAGCGGCGCCGCCAGCAGCCCGGCCAGGCCCGCGAGCGCGGTGCCGAGGCCGAAGATCAGGAGCCACACGCGGCCCACGTCGATGCCCAGCACCTTGAGCACCAGCGGATCGCGCGCGCCGGCGCGGATCACCAGGCCCAGGCGCGTCTTCTCGATGAACAGCCACAGCGCCAGCAGCAGCGCCGCGCACAGGCCGAGCAGGAACAGCCGGTAGAGCGGGAACACGCCGAAGCCCAGGTCGACCGCGCCGCGCAGCGCCTCGGGCGTGGCGAAGGCCTCGCCCTGCACGCCCCAGACCATGCGCACGCCGTCGACCAGCACGTAGGCCAGGCCGAAGGTCAGCAGCAGCGGGTAGTCGACGCCGCGGCCGTACAGCGGCCGGATCAGCCAGCGCTCGGCCACCAGCCCCAGCAGGCCGACCGCGAGCGGCACCAGCAGCAGGCACCACCAGAAGCTGCCGGTGAGGCCATAGGCGTAGACCGCCACGTAGGCGCCCAGCATGTAGAAGGCGCCGTGCGCGAAGTTGACAACGCCCAGCAGCCCGAAGATGAGCGACAGGCCGACGGCCACCAGCACGTAGATGGCACCGAGCGCCAGGCCCACGAAGAGCTGCTGGAGCAGCAGGGAGACGGAGAGTTCCACGGCGAGGCTCTCAGGCGTGGCCCAGCTCGGCGCAGCTGCGCATGCGCGCCTCGTCGGGCGCCTCGGTGGCGACGATGCGGAAGATGTCGTCCTTGCCCTTGGCCTGCGCGGCGGGCTTCGACTCCACGATCAGCACCGACTGCACCGACTGGTGGTCGCAGGCGCGGTAGTAGGTCGGCCCCTTGTAGGCGTCGCTTTTGAGGGCCTGCAGCGCCTCGGCCACGCGGTCGCTGTCGGTGCTTCCGGCCTGCTTCGCCGCGGCCAGCAGGTTGCGCACGCCCGCATAGCCCAGGCCCGCGTAGTCGGTCGGCGCGGTGCCGCCGTTGGCCGCGCGAAACGCCGTGTTGAAGGCGCGCGCCGAGGGCGTGCTCTCCTCCATGCCCCAGTAGTAGCCGGTGCCGCCGATGATGTCGGCATACACCTCGTGGCCGTCGACCATGCGGCCCGAGTGCATCAGGAGCGGCGCGATGATCTTCGACTTCTGCTTGACGCCGAAGTCGCCGGCCTGGCGGAAGGCGATCGACTGGTCGCGCCCGAAGTTGCAGACCACCAGCACGTCGGGCTTGAGCGCGAGGATGCGCGGGAAGTAGCTCGAGAAGTCGGTCTGGCCCAGCGGATGGCGGATGTCGGCCAGCACCTCGATGCCGAAGGCCTTGCCGGCCGCGAGGAAGCCGCGCGACATCTCGTGGCCGTAGGCGTAGTCGGCCGTGAGGAACACCACGCGCTTGCCCATCTTCGGGAAGGCGTAGCGCGCCACCGCGCCCGCGGTCATGTGCGGGTTCAGGCACTCGTGGAAGGTGTACTTGCTGAAGTCCTTGGCCTCGTTGATCGAGTCGGACTGGCTCACCGAGTTGTAGATGATCTTGCGCTGCTTCGTCGCGTTGTTGACCGACAGCTGCACCGCCGCCGACACCGAGCCCACGATGAAGTGCGCGCGGTCCTTCTCGATCAGCTCGACCGTGCGCGTGACGGCCTCCTGCGGGTTGAGCTTGTCGTCGCGCACCAGCAGCTCGGCGCGCCGGCCGCCGGCCGCGTTGAACTCCTTGATCGCGAGCTCGGCGCCTTGCTGCACGGCGCGCGCCTCGGCCGCGAAGGGTCCGGTCAGCGGGATCGGCAGGCCGACGCGGAACGGTTCGTTCTGTGCCAGCGCGCGCAGCGGCAGCGCGGCGCCCGAGGCCAGCAGGGCGCCGCCGGCGGCCTGCAGCACGGTGCGCCGGCGCAGCGAGGGGGAGGGAAGGTCGAGGGGCGAGGTCATGGCGTGTCTCCTTGTCGTTCGGGTCAATGCAAGCGATGAAGGCGCGGGCCCGGGAGCGCCCGCGCGGCCGGGGATCAGATGCGCCCGAGGGCGCGCAGCACCTTCTCGGGGGTCACGGGCTGTTCCGACACGTGGGCGCCGAAGGGCCGCAGCGCATCGTTGATCGCGTTGAGCACGGCGGCCGGCGCACCCGCCGTGCCGGCCTCGCCCGCGCCCTTGGCGCCGAGCTGCGAGGTGCGCGTGGGCGTCTCGATGTGGGCCACCTCGATGTCGGGCATCTCGAAGGCCATCGGCACCAGGTAGTCGGCCATGCTGCCGTTGCGCATCAGGCCGTGGTCGTCGTAGAGGCATTCCTCGTAGAGCACGCCGCCGATGCCCTGCACCACGGCGCCGCGGATCTGCTCGTCGACCAGCATCGGGTTGAGCACGCGCCCGCAGTCCTCCACCACCCAGTGGCGCAGCAGCCGCACGAAGCCGGTGTCGACGTCGACCTCGACGTAAGAGGCCTGCACGCCGTTGGTGAAGACGAAGGGATAGTCGCGCTGCGCATAGTGGCGCGTGACCACCAGCTCGGGCTGGAAGCCCGCGGGCAGCAGGTCGGGGCGGAAGTGCGCGAGCCGGCCGAGCTCGGCCAGGTCGGACAGCGTGTCGCCGGTGGCCAGGCAGCGCACCTCGCCGTGCGCGATCGTCAGGCCCTCGGCCGGCCGCTTGAGGTGCGCGGCCGCCAGCGCCAGGATGTGGCGGCGCAGGTCGCGGCTGGCGAGCAGCACGGCCTCGCCGCCGATGCCCGCGCCGCGCGAGGCCCAGGTGCCGCCGCCGTAGGGCGTGGCCGCGGTGTCGCCGGTCAGCACGCGCACCGAGGCCATCGGCAGGCCCAGCGTGTCGGCCACGATCTGCGCGAAGATGGTCTCGGTGCCCTGGCCCTGTTCGCCCACGCCGGTGGCGCAGTGCACCACGCCGGTGGGGTCGAGCCGCACGGTCGCGCCATCCTGCGCCGCGATGTGCGCGCCGCCCACGCCGTAGAAGGCCGGGCCGGGATTGGTCAGCTCGATCAGCGCCGCCAGGCCGATGCCGCGGTGCACGCCGCGCTGGCGCAGCGCGGCCTGCTCGCGGCGCAGCGCGCCGTAGTCCATCAGCGTCTCGATGCGGTCCAGGCAGGCCTGGTGCGACAGCCCCTCGAGCAGGATGCCCGAGGCACCCTGGCGCGGATAGCTGCCGTCCTCCATCACGTTGCGGCGGCGCAGTTCGAGCGGGTCGATGCCCAGCTTCGCCGCGGCCAGGTCGACCAGCCCCTCGGTCACGGTGCAGGCGATCGGATGGCCGACGCCGCGGTACTGGCTGGTCTGCACCTTGTTGAGGAAGGCGACATCGAGCGTGGCCTTGTAGTGCGCGTGCTTGTAGGGGCCGCCCGTGATGTTGATGACCTGGTTGCCCTCGATCGCGCTGGTGCGCGGGAACATCGAGAACGGGCCGATGCCCGTGAGGTCGTCGATCTGGAAGGCCAGCATGCGGCCGTCGCGCGCCAGCGCGAGCCGTGCCTTCACGCGGTGCTCGCGCGCATGCACGTCGGTGACGAAGGACTCGAGCCGGTCGGCGACGAACTTGACGGGCCGCCCCAGCAGCACCGAGAGCGCCACCGTCGCGAAGTCGTCGGCATAGGCATGCACCTTGATGCCGAAGGATCCGCCGACGTCGCGGCAGACCACGCGCACGTCGGCCTCCTGCAGGCCGAGCTGGCGCGCATAGAGGTCGGCCATCATGTGCGGCGCCTGGTGCGAGTGGTGCACCACGAGGCGCCGGCCGGTGGGCGTGAAGTCGGCCAGCACGGCGCGCGGTTCCAGCGTCACGCCGGTGTGGCGGCCGAAGCGGAACTCGTCCTCGACCACCACGTCGGCACCCTCGAACACCGCCTCCACGCCGCCGGTGTCGATCTCGCGGTGGAAGCACAGGTTGCTGCCGAGCTCGGGATGGATCACCGGCGTGGCGGCATCGAGCGCCGTGTCCATGTGCACCGCCGCGGGCAGCGGCTCCCATTCGACCTGGACCGCGTCGAGCGCGTCCTCGGCCAGGGCCCGGGTGCGGCCGAGGATGGCGAGCACCGCCTCGCCCTGCCAGGTGGCGCGCTCGATCGCCAGCGCATGCTGCGGCGGCGAGCGCATGCCCGCCAGGTGCTTGAGCGTGCCGACCCAGGGCGCGCAGACCGCCGCGAGCTGGCGGCCGTCGACGATGGCCGCGATGCCCGGCATGCGGCGCGCCGCCTCGGCATCGATGCGCACGATGCGCGCATGCGCGTGCGGGCTGCGCAGGTAGACCACGTGCAGCATGCGCGGCAGCTCGAGGTCGTCGACGTAGTTCGCGCGGCCCTGCGTGAGCCGCTGCATGTTGGGCCGCTCGACCGACTGGCCGATGTAGCGCTGCGCCTCGATCTCACGCACCGGCGCGGGGAGGGTGAGGTCGTTCATGCCGCGCTCCCCGCGGCGCCGCTACAGCCGCCGCATCGTGCCTGCCGTTCCTGCCCGGCCAGCGCGATCGCGTCGACGATCGCGTGGTAGCCCGTGCAGCGGCAGTAGTTGCCCGAGATCTGTTCGCGGATCGTGTCGCGGCCCGGGCAGGGCGTGCGTTCGAGCAGCGCATGCGCGGTCAGCAGCATGCCCGAGGTGCAGGCGCCGCACTGCGCGGCATTGCGCGCCGAGAAGCTGCGCTGCAGGTCGGCGAGCGTGCCGGCGTCGGACAGGCCCTCGATGGTCTCGATGCGCCGGCCGTCGGCCTGCACCGCGAGCACCAGGCAGCCGCGCGCGATCTCGCCGTCGATCAGCACCGTGCAGGCGCCGCACACGCCGTGCTCGCAGCCCACGCGCGTGCCCTTGAGGCCGAGCTCGTCGCGCAGCCAGTCGACCAGGTGCTGGCGCGGCTCCACGCGGCAGGCGTGCACCTCGCCGTTGACCTCGATGCGCACCGCGAGCTGGAGGTCGTGGGTGTCGGTGGTGTCCATCACTGGGCGGTCTCCGGTTGCAGCACGCGCTCGACCGCGCGCCGCAGCAGCACGCCGGCCAGGTGGCGCTTGGCCGCGGCGCTGCTGTGCAGGTCGGCGTCGGGCTGCATGTCCTCGTCGAGGCTCAGCACGGCCGCCTCGAGCGTGCTTTCGTCGGCCTGCGTGCCGGCCAGCCGGGTCTCGGCGCCGAGCGCGCGCATCGGCGTGTTGCCCATGCCGAAGAAGGCGATGCGCAGGTCGGACAGCCGGCCCTCGTGCACGTCGGCGGCCAGCGCGATGCCCACGATGGCGTAGTCGCCATGGCGCCGCGCGAGTTCGGCGAAGGCGAAGCGGCGCGCCGGGCCCGGCAGCGGGAACTCCAGCGCCACCAGCACCTCGTGCGCGCGCAGGTCGGTCTGGTAGAGGTCGATGAAGAAGTCGCCGGCCATCACGCGGCGCTCGCGCTGGCCGTCGCTCACGATCAGCTCGGCATCGGCCGCGAGCGCGCAGGCCGGCCACTCGGCCGCGGGATCGGCGAAGGCGATCGAGCCGCCGAGCGTGCCGCGGTTGCGGATCGCCGCATGCGCCACGTGCGGCGCGGCCTGCGACAGCAGCGGCAGCCGCTGCGCGATCAGTTCCGAGCATTCGATGTCGACGTGCCGCACCAGCGCGCCGATGCGCAGGAAGTCGCCGCGCAGTTCGATGCCGCGCAGCTCGGGCAGGGCGGCGATGTCGATCAGCAGTTGCGGCTTCGACAGCCGCATGTTGAGCGTGGCCAGCAGGGTCTGGCCGCCGGCCAGCACGCGGGCCGCGTCGCCGTGCTCGCGCAGCAGGGCCGAGGTCTGGGCCAGGCTCTGCGCGCGCAGGTAGGAGAAGGCGGGGGCTTTCATCGCGGGCTTTCCTGGCTCAGAACGCGCGGCTCGCGAGCCAGCCGATGCCGCTGCCGATCGCGAGCCACAGCAGGCGCTGCAGTTCGCCGGACCAGGGGCCGAAGCCGGCCGATGCAGTGGTGGCGCGCACGGGTGCCGCCAACGTGGGGGCCGGTTCGCGCCGTGCCTCGGGCATGTCCGCCGCGGCTTCGAGCACCTGCGCCGCGGGCTTGGGCGCGAGCTGCTCATTGAGCGCGAGAAAGAACTCGTCGGCCATCTTGCGTGCCGAGGCATTCACGAGCCGGCCGCCGATCTGCCCCAGCTTGCCGCCGACGGCCGCCTCGACCGTGTAGCTCAGCCGCGTGCCGTTGCCCTCGGTGGCGAGCGTGACGCGCGATTCGCCCTTGGCCATGCCGGCCGCTCCGCCGCTGCCCTCGAAGGCGATGCGGCAGCTCTGCGGCTCGACCACGTCGAGCCGGCGGATGCGGCCGCTGAAATGCGCGCGCACCGGGCCGATCTTGGCGAGCAGCCGCGCCTCCATCTCGTTCTCGCCGAGCCGGCGGATCTCCTCGCAGCCGGGCACGCAGCGCGCCAGCAGCTCGGGATCGTCGAGGGCACGCCAGACCGTCTCGCGGCCCGCGGGAATCCACTGTTCGCCTTGCAGTTCCATCCGTCGTCTCTTTCCTCGGTGGCGCACCGGGAGCCGGTGCCGTTCGCATGGGCCGGAGTATTTAACGGGTGGTCAATAAGATCATTGGTACTTACCATGAGGTAAATTGCGATCCTCCAACGACAACACCGAAGACAACAGCCGCTTCATGAAAGACGCATCCGAAGACCCGAAGAACGTGGCCGTCAAACCCGCGCGCCAGCGGCTCTCGACCGAGGACCGCGAGCGCCAGATCCTCGACGGCGCGATCGCCTTCTTCTCGGAGCGCGGCCTCGACGGCCAGACGCGCGAGCTGGCGCAGCAGATCGGCATCACGCATCCGCTGCTCTATCACTACTTCCCGAACAAGCGCGCGCTGATCGAGCGCGTGTACGAGGAGGTCTACCTCGAGCGCTGGCAGCCCGAGTGGGAGGAGTGGCTGTCGGACCGTTCCACCCCGCTCGAAGCGCGGCTGGTGCGCTTCTACGGCGCCTATGCGCGTGCGATCCTCACCAAGGAGTGGGTGCGCATCCTGGTGTTCTCGGGGCTGTCCGACGGCTACGTGCCGGGGCAGTACATGGAACTGCTCAAGGAACGGCTGTTCCCGCACATCTGGCGCGAGATGCGCCACGAGCTCGGCCTCACGGGGCGCGCCAAGCCCACCGAGCGCGAGCGCGAGCTGATGTGGGGCATGCACGGCGGGATCTTCTACATCGGCGTGCGGCGCTGGATCTACGCCGAGGCCATGCCCGAGGACCTCGACGCGGTGCTGGCCGACCGCGTGCGCGCCTTCATGCTGGTGGCGCCCGAGGTGTTCGGCCGCAAGGGCGCGAAGCCCTCGGCCTGATCGCGCCGAAGCGGGTGCCGCTTTCAGATGCATTGGTCATAGCCATATCGCAAACGCTTCGTTGGTGAGCGCGCGGCGACTCCCTACAGTGCGGCCTGCACTTTTCACAAGGAGTTACGCATGTCGATCCTGAGCCGCTGGTGGCGAGCCGCCTCCCTTGCCACGCTGACCTTCATCGCGAGCGCCCCCGTGGCCGTCGCCCAATCCACGGCCGAAGCCGGCGAGGCGCTGGTGTCGACCGAGTGGCTCGAGAAGAACCTCAGGAACGCCAGGGTGCGCGTGATCGAGGTCAGCGTGAACCCCGGCCTCTACGAGCGCGGCCACATCCCCGGCGCGGTCAACTTCTCGTGGCACAACGACCTCAACGACCGCGTGCGCCGCGACATCGTGAGCCAGGCCCAGTTCGAGAAGCTGCTGTCGGCCGCGGGCGTCGACAAGGACACCACCGTCGTGCTGTACGGCGACAACAACAACTGGTTCGCGGCCTGGGGCGCCTGGGTGTTCGAGCAGTACGGATTGAACAACGTCAAGCTGCTCGACGGCGGCCGCAAGAAGTGGGAGGCCGAGAACCGCGCGCTCGAGAACCGCACGCCCGAGTACGCCGCCACCGCCTTCAAGGCGAGCCGGCCCGACCCGGCGCTGCGCGCGCGCCTGACCGACGTGGTGGCGGTGGCCGACGGCAAGTCGGACACCCGCCTGGTCGACATCCGCTCGGCCGACGAATACAGCGGCAAGATCTTCGCGCCGCCGGGCGCGGCCGAACTCGCGGTGCGCGCGGGCCACATCCCCGGCGCGGCCAACGTGCCCTGGGGCCGCGCGGTCAACGAGGACGGCACCTTCAAGTCGCCGGCCGAACTGAAGGCGCTCTACGCCGCCGCGGGCATCGACGGCAGCAAGCCGGTCATCACCTACTGCCGCATCGGCGAGCGCTCGAGCCACACCTGGTTCGCGCTGCACCGCATCCTCGGCTACAAGAACGTGCGCAACTACGACGGCTCGTGGACCGAGTACGGCAACGCGGTCGGCGTGCCGGTGAGCAACCCGAGCGGCACCGTCTGGGCATCGAAGTGATTCGAGGAGAGAAGAAGAACGAGGAGGGTTCGTGAGTCACCAGGAGTTGGGTGGCCGTCCGCCGGAAGCGCGGACGGCATTGGGCGAGCCTTCGGGCTCGTTTTTTTTGGATGGCACGGGCGCGGCGCGCTGGCCCGCGCTGGCCACGGCGTTGGTCGTGCTGGTGCTGCTCGCGGCCGGCGTGCACCTGCTCGGCGAGCGCAGCGGCGGCCGCGCGCTGGCCTTCGCGCTGGGCATCGGCGCGGTGCTCGGCATCGTGCTGCAGCGCTCGCGCTTCTGCTTCTATTGCCATGCGCGCGACTACTTCGAGCGCGGCGACGCGCGCGGCCTGCTCGCGATCGTCGCGGCGCTCGCGGTGGGCACGCTCGGCATGCACGTGGTGATGAGCGGCTGGCTGCCGGTGCCGCAGCCGGGCCGGCTGCCGCCCGATGCCCACATCGGCCCGGTGAGCTGGGCACTGGTGCTCGCGGGGCTGGCCTTCGGCGCGGGCATGGTGGTGTCGGGCTCGTGCATCAGCGCGCACTGGTACCGGCTCGGCGAGGGCTCGCCCACCGCGCCCTTCGCGCTCGCGGGCGCGGCGCTGGGCTTCGTGCTCGGCTTCAACACCTGGAACCCGCTCTACAGCGCGACCATCGCCACCGCGCCCGTGCCCTGGCTGCCGCATCACCTGGGCTATGCGGGCTCGGCCGCGTTGCAGCTCGCGGTGCTCGCGCTCGCGAGCGCGCTGCTGTGGCGACGCCTGCCGCCCGCGCGGAACGCCGCGGTGCCCGCGAGCTTCGGCGCCGCGCTGCGCGCGCTGCTGCGGGGGCGCTGGCCCTATGTCTGGGGCGGCCTCGCGGTGGGCGCCATCGCCGTGATCGTGGTGCTGCGGCTGCGGCCGCTGGGCGTGACGGCCGCGCTCGGCAGCGCGGCGCGCGCGGCCGGCGAAGGGCAGGGCCTGCTGCCGCAGCGGCTCGAGGGCCTCGACGGCTTCGCGGGCTGCGTCACGGCCGTGGCGCAGAGCCTGTGGCAGACGCCGAACGCGCTGCTGGTCGGCGGCCTCGTCGCCGGCGCCTTCGCGGCCGCGCTCGCGAGCGGGCAGTTCCGGCCCGCGTGGCCGCGGCCGGCGCAGGTCGCGCGCGGGCTCGGCGGCGGCCTGCTGCTCGGCTGGGGCGCGATGACCGGCCTGGGCTGCACCGTCGGCAACCTGCTGTCGGGCACCATGGCCGGCGCGCTCTCGGGCTGGGTCTTCGGCGCGGCCGTGCTGCTCGCGGTCTGGGCCGGCCTCAAGCTGCGCTGGGGCAACTGAGCGGCATTCCAGGGCCGCGCATATCGAAGCACGCATTCCTTCTTTGTGCCATGCCCGCGCCGTTGATACGGTCGGTCCTCTTTTCTTTCTTTGCAGCAGAGGACACGCGACATGGGCGCCAGGGATTTCGAGCGGCAGCTTCTTTCGGGCGCCGATGGCGGCACGCGCCACGAGGCCGACGTGCTGGTGATCGGCGGCGGTCCGGCCGGCGCCTGGGCCGCGGTGAGCGCGGCCGCGCGCGGCGCGCGCGTGCTGCTGGCCGACAAGGGCTTCTGCGGCACCTCGGGCGCCACCGCGCCTTCGGGCACCGGCCTGTGGCACGTGCCGGCCGAAGGCACGGCGCGCGAGGAGGCCAAGGCCAGCCGCTTCGCGATGGGCGGCCAGCTGGCCGAGCACGCCTGGATGGACCGCGTGCTCGAGCAGACCTGGACCAACGTCGAGACACTCAAGGAATGGGGCTATCCGTTCCCGGTCGACGACCAGGGCGCGCTGCGCTGCACCTCGCTGCAGGGCCCCGAATACATGCGGCTGATGCGCAAGCGCGTGAAGGCCGCGGGCGCGCGCATCCTCGACCACAGCCCGGTGCTCGAGCTGCTGGTCGACGAGCACGGCACCGTCTGCGGCGCCACCGGCGTGAACCGGCAGAGCGGCGAAAGCTGGGTGGCGCGCGCCGGCGCGGTGGTCATCGCCACCGGCGGCTGCGCCTTCCTGAGCCGCGCGCTGGGCTGCAACGTGCTGACCGGCGACGGCCAATTGATGGCGGCCGAGGTCGGCGCGGCCCTGTCGGGCATGGAGTTCTCCAATGCCTACGGGCTCGGCCCGGCCTTCTCGTCGGTCACCAAGTCGCTGTTCTACAACTGGGCCACCTTCTACACGGCCGACGGCGTGGCGATCGAGGGCGCGGGCTCGTCCAAGGGCCGCGGCGTGATCGCGCAGACGCTGCAGGCGCAACCCGTCTACGCCTGCCTCGACCGCGCCGACGCGCAGATCCGCGCCTGGATGCGCACCGCGCAGCCGAACTTCTTCGTCTCCTTCGACCGCCAGGGCATCGACCCCTTCACGCAGCATTTCCCGGTCACGCTGCGGCTCGAGGGCACGGTGCGCGGCACCGGCGGCCTGCACCTGATCGACGACAGTTGCGCCACCACCGTGGCCGGCCTCTATGCCGCGGGCGACGCGGCCACGCGCGAGCTGATCTGCGGCGGCTTCACCGGCGGTGGCAGCCACAACGCGGCCTGGGCGCTGTCCTCGGGTTTCTGGGCCGGCGCCGGCGCGGCCGACTTCGGGCGCGATGCGCGCGCGCGTTCGCAACGCGCGGTCCTGCGCGCCGGCGGCGTCGCGCTGGCCACGCGCGGCGCGCAGGCCTGGGACAGCCAGGCCGTGGTGCGCGCGGTGCAGGCCGAGGTCTTCCCCTACGAACGCAACTGGTTCCGCGAAGGCGACGCGCTGCGCGATTCGCTCGCGCGGCTCGACGCCCTGTGGGAGCGCCTGCGCCAGGGCGCACCGGCCGCCAGCGCGGCCGACGCCGTGCGCGCGCGCGAAGCGGCCGCCATGCTGGCCACCTCGCGCTGGATGTACCGCAGCGCGCTGCAGCGCACCGAGACGCGCGGCATGCACCGCCGGCGCGAGCATTCGGCCATCGACCCGAGCCAGCGCCATCGCCTGCTGAGCGGCGGGCTCGACGAGGTCTGGGTGCAGCGCCATGCCGTGCAACGGCGCGCCGAGGAAGAGGTGGCCGCATGATCGAGCTCATCAGCGCCGAGCGCTGCACCGCCTGCAACATCTGCGTGAGCGCCTGCCCGACCAACGTGTTCGAGGCCGTGCCCGGCGGCCTGCCGCGCATCGCGCGCCAGGACGACTGCCAGACCTGCTTCATGTGCGAGCTCTACTGCCCCGAGGACGCGCTCTACGTCGCGCCGATCGCCGACCGCGGCGCCATCGCCGAGGAGCGCGACGTGGCCGCGCAGGCGCTGATGGGCAGCTACCGCCGCGACATCGGCTGGGGGCGCGGCCGCCAGTCGACGGCCTCGGCCGACGCCAGCTTCGAACTGCTGCGGCGCGCGCACTGATGGCGGCGCCTGTCGATACCGGCCGCCGGCGGCTGCTGCGCGGCGCCGTCGCCGCTTCCGCGGCCACGCTGCCGCTGTTCTCGATCGCGCAGGGCGCACCGGGCGCGGGCGTGCTGCGCCTGGGCTACATCGGTCCGGGCAGGAAGCCCGCGGCCGCCACCGGCTGGGCGCTGCGCCAGGGCCTGTTGCAGCGCGAACTCGCGCCGCTGGGCTTCAAGGAGGTGGTCACGCGCAACTTCCCGAACGGACCCGACCTCAACGAAGCCTTCATCTCGGGCGTGCTCGACGTCGGCATCTACGGCGACACGCCCGCCGTGGTCGCGCGCTCGCGCGGCCTCGATGCGCGGCTGATCGGCTTCGACACCGTGGGCATGAACGTCTGGCTGCTCACGCCGCGCGACGGCGTGCGCAGCGTGCGCGAGCTCGAGGGCCAGGCCATTGGCGTGGCGCGCGGTTCCTACATGCACCGCTACGTGCTGGGCCTGCTCAAGGAGCACGGCCTGCAGAAGTCGGTGAAGGTGATCCACATGTTCCCGCGCGACGGCGAAGCCGCGCTCGACCAGCGCTCGATCGCCGCCTTCGCGGCCCAGATCGACGTCGGGCCGCTGCTCGCATCGCGCGGCTACCCCGTGATCGACGAGGCCGACCGTCATCCCACCCTGCGCGGCACCTCGGTGATCGTCGCTTCGTCGAAGCTGCTCGCCACCGCGCCCGGCCTGCCGGCCGCCTGGACCCGCGCGCGCCGCGCGGCCATTGCCGAGATGCGCGCCGACAGTGCGGCCTACTACGCCTTCCATGCCGAGGTCAGCGGCTTCCCGCTCGAGGCGGTCAAGGCCTCGCATCCGCTGAGCCAGTATCCCGAGGCGGCCTATCCGGCCGAGGGGCTGGGGCTCATCGAGGAGGTGAAGAAGTTCCTGCTGGCGGAGAAGCTGGTGACGCAGGACTTTGCGTTGGCGCAGTGGCAGTGGGCGTCGCGTGAGGGCATAGAAGGCTGAACGCTCCAAACCGTTCGGGCTGAGCCTGTCGAAGCCTCGCGCGGCGCTTCGACAAGCTCAGCGAGAACGGTTTTTGAGCGGATGCGTGTTGGCTGCCGTCCTCACGAATGGCAAACCAACCCATCCTTCAACAAGGTGATCTCGAACTGCAGATTCCCCGCACGCGCCCCCCGCGCCTGCGCGAGCGTGCCGTCGGCGCGCCAGCGGCGCAGCGCGGCGGCGATGTAGTCGCGCGACACGGCGTCGCCGGCGGCGAGCCGCACGGCCGCGTCGGCCGGCGCGCGCAGGTCCCGCGCCACCGGCTTGTAGAAGCGCCATTCCTCGTTGCCCATCAGCCGCTCTAGCACCTGCGCGTCTTCGGCCAGCGCCGCGCATTCGCCGGCCATGAAGGCCGAGGCCGCATGCACGGCCGAGGGATAGCTGCGCGGCTGCGCGCCATAGCGCAGCGCCACCGCGCCGGCATAGCCCGAGCCTTCGCCGACGCAGACCGAGGCGCCGCGCAGCGCCTTTTCGTCCTGCACCCGGCCGCGGCGCAGCGCGACCACCTGGCCGCGGCCGGTGTCGTAGCTGCCGGGCGCGGCGTCGATGCCGGCGCCGCCTGCATCGTCGCGTGCGTCCCGTGTGGGCACACCGGCCACCAGCAGGTCGACACGGCCATCGCGCAGCGCCTCGTCGCGCTCGTTGGGCGCGAGGCCGACCAGCACGGCCTTCACGCCCAGCGAGGCCGCGAGCTCGCGTGCCAGCGTGGCATCGAAGGCATCGGGTTCGGGCGGCGTGGGCGAGCCGGGCGGGGCGGGGCGCGGATAGCGCCGCACGCCGACGACCAGTTCGCCGCGCGCGATCGCGCGCGCGAGCACCGGGCCCTTGGGCAGTTGATTCAGCGGCGTGGCCAGCGCGGGCACGGCCAGCGGCGGCAGCCATGCGAGCCAGGTCGCGGGGCCCGACAAGCCACGCTCGCGCGGCGCGTTGTCGGCATTCGGCCAGGCACCGCCCGCGGCGGCCAGCGCGGCGACCACCGCGAGCACCGGCCCGGCCGCGACCAGGCTGGGCCAGCGGCCGATGCCGTCGAGCAGGCCGGCCACGGCCGAGGAGGCAGAGGAAGAAGGGGGGCGCGGGTTCTCACTCATCGAGGCTCAACCCGCGCCGCCAGCGCAGCAGCCGGCGCTCGAGCAGCGCCAGCAGGTAATTCAGCAGCAGCCCGAGCACCGCCAGCAGCAGGATGCCGGCGTACATGGTCGGGATCTGGAAGGTCTCCTGCGAATTGAGCGTGAGGAAGCCCAGCCCCGAGTGCGCGCCGATCATCTCGGCCGCCACCAGCGCCGTGATGCTGTAGGCGCCCGCGAGCCGCACGCCGGTGAAGATCGAGGGCAGCGAGGCCGGCAGCACCACCTTGAAGAAGACGAAGCGGCGCGAGGCGCCCATCGACAGCGCGGAGTTCACGAGCAGCCGGTCGACCTGCTTCACGCCGCTCACGGTGCTCAGCAGCACCGGCCAGAACGAGGCCCAGAAGATGATCGCCACCTTCGACAGCTCGCCGATGCCGAGGAACAGGATGAAGACCGGGAACAGCGCGAAGGCCGAGGTCTGGCGGAACAGCTGCAGCACGGGATCGACGATGGCCGCGAGCCGGCGGAAGCCGCCGATCAGCAGGCCCAGCAGCACGCCCGCGCCGCTCGCGAGCACCAGGCCCCAGAGCGAGCGCTGCAGGCTCGCGGCCACGTGCTTCCAGAGCTGGCCGTTGTCGAGCAGCTGGCCGATGCTCGCGAGCACGGCCGAGGGCGGGCTCAGGTAGGCATCGCTCACGATGCCCAGGCGCGGCAGCGCTTCCCACAGCGCGAGGAACAGCACGATGCCGGCGGCGCGTTCGGCGAAGCGGCCCGCGAACCGGGCGAAGCGCGCCAGCGTGCGGCGCGGCGCGGGCGCGGCGGGCGCGCCTTCGAGCACGGCGCTCACGAGACCACTCCTTCGAGGGAACGCGGCTTCAGGCCGACCTGCACCTCGTCCTTCAGCACCTCCCAGGCGCGCTGGCGCAGGGCCGCGAACTCGCTCGAATGGCGCAGTTCGGCCGAGCGCGGCCGCGCGAGCGGGATGTCGATGATCGCCTTGACGCGGCCGGGCCGCTGCGTCATCACGGCCACGCGGTCGGACAGGTAGACCGCCTCCTCGAGGCTGTGCGTGATGAAGACGATGGTCTTGCGGTACTGCTCCCAGATGCGCAGCAGCTCGCCCTGCAGGATCTCGCGCGTCTGCGCATCGAGCGCGGCGAAGGGCTCGTCCATCAGCAGCACGTCGGGTCGGTAGGCCAGCGAGCGCGCGATCGCCACGCGCTGCTTCATGCCGCCCGAGATCTCGTGCGGATAGCGTTCGCCGAAGCCGTGCAGGCCCACGAGCTCGAGGTATTCCTGCGCGGTGCGGCGGCGCGCGGCCTTGCCGATGCCGCGGATTTCGAGGCCCACCGCGATGTTGTCGAGCACCGTGAGCCAAGGGAACAGCGCATAGCCCTGGAACACCACGCCCTGGTTGCGGTGCACGCCCGCGACCGGCTGGCCGTCGATGGCGATGCGCCCGCCGGTGCGCTCGGTGAGCCCGGCCAGGATGCCGAGGAAGGTCGACTTGCCGCAGCCCGAGGGGCCGAGCACCGAGAGGAACTCGCCCTCGCGCACGTCGAGATCGAAGCCCTCGAGCACGCGCACGCGCTCGCTCGCGCCGCGCGCCGCGTAGTCCATGCGCACGTCGCGCGCCGAGATCTTGATGCCGCTCATGCGCGCGCCGCTCAGGTCTTCGCCGCGGCGGGCTGCGAGGGCGCCTGCGCGTAGGGGTTGAACTCGTTGGTGTAGACGTCCTTCACCGCCACCTTGCCGGCCGGAATCTTGCCCTCGGACTGCAGGATGTCGACGTAGTACTCGATCGGCGGCTCGGTCACCACCAGGTCCTCGACGTAGGCGTAGCGGTCCACGTTCCGCAGGTCCATGTTGATGCGCTTGGCGACCAGCTTGCGCGCTTCCTCTGGATTCGCATTGACCCAGTTGCCGGCCTTGGCCAGCGCCGTCACCACGTCGCGCACCGCCTCGGGATGCTCGCGGATGAAGCGGCCGTGCGCGCTGTAGGGCGCCATGCCGCCGAGGCCGCCGTCGAGATCGAAGTCGCTCCACAGCCGCACCAGCGCGTCGGCATGGTCGGCGCGGCCCGAGAAGGGCGCATGGATGATCGCGAGGTCGGTGTTGCGCGTGACCAGCGTCTGCTCGGCCTGCTCGTCGGGCACCACCACGAAGTTGATCTTGTTCACGTCCACGCCCTGCTGGCGCAGGTACTTCTTGGTCACGAACTCGGCGCAGGCGCCGAAGCTGTTGAAGCCGATGGTCTTGCCCTCGAGGTCCTTGGGCTTGAGGATGCCCGAGTCCTTGCGAACGAAGTACTTCATGTGCGGGGCTTCCTGCAGCGTCTTGCCGCCGGCCGCCACCACCTTGAGGTCGGCGCCCGAGGCGATGGCCGAGATCACCAGCGGCACCATGCGGCTGCCGAAATCGATCTCGCCGGTGCCCACGAGCGGAATGATCTGCGGCGCCGCGATCTTGCCCACGTACTGCGGCCGCGTGTTCGTGCCCTCGAAGTAGCCGAGCTGGTCGGCCAGGTAGATCAGGTCGAACGAGGGGTTGTCGGGGTACTTGAACGCGACCTTGTCGCCGGTCTTCCTGACGATGGCCGGCGCGTCGGCCGAAGCGGATTTCGCCTCGTCGCGCGAGCAGCCCACGAGCGCGGCCGCGCCGAGCCCGCCGAGGCTGCCCACCGTGCCCAGCGAGACGAGGGTTTGCAGCAGGCCGCGGCGCGAGGGCGCGCGCAGTGCGTTGGTGGTGGATTCGCGGGAGGGGGAGAGCTTCTCGATGGACATGGCGACCGACAGCGGAACTGCCTCTGAACAGGGATGGCCGATGCTAGGAAGCGGTCGGTGCCGGACCAACGAAGAAATCCATGCATGGATATGCGGGGAGTGGGGAAGCCCCTTTTCGCCTCCGGGCTCGATCGATCAGCCGGCCTCGCGCGGCGGCCGTTGCGCGCGGGCACTGGCGAGCCTCGTCCTCGCCAGTGCCAGGTGAGCGATCAGGAAAGGGAGGGGCATCAGGTAGACGCTCCAGTTGCTCCTGATCGCCTGCTGCAGCGGCGTGAGTTCGATCAGGTGCGGGTAGGCGGCCGCCCGTGCGATGGAGATCGCGTAGTAGGCACAGCAGACATACACCCTGGTGGCTGCGAACAGTCCGTTCAAGACGACGATGTAGATGCTGGATAGCCTTCTGTCACCAGCCACCAGACCGAACGCGAAGCTGTATGCCGCCACTTGAAGGAGCGAAATGCCAAGGATGAGGGGCCACCAGCCGCGCGCGTCCACGCTGAAGTGACAGGCGATGGCTGTTTCGACGATGGCGCCGATCGAAAGGATGGCCAGCGGCAGAGCGACGTTGCGATATCTCATGGTGGGGCGGTTGTACCGGCTGGCGTGCTCGCACCGCGGATCGCGCTGTTGAAGTATCGATTTCCAGCACCGAGGGTCGCAGCGACGGCTCGAACCGAGGTGCCCTGGATTGCTTGCGAAAATGCGGCATGCACAGCCTTCTCGCTGCCGACCCGGCAGCCGTTTCTTCCGCCCCCGACCCCCTCGCACTCCAGACGCTGCTCGAGCAACGCGGCTCGACCCGTGGCTTTACCGACCAGCCCCTGCCCGAGGGCTGCCTCGAGCAGCTCCTGGTCCAGGCGCGCCGTGCCCCCAGCGGCGCGAACCTGCAGCCCGGCGAGTTCGTCTCGCTCGAAGGCGATGCCCGCGCGCGCCTGAGCGCGGCGCTGGTGGGCGCATTCCGCAACGGCGAGCAGGAAGCCGAGGACTACGGCTACTTCCCGCGCCCGATGCCCCACAGCCTGCGCCGGCGCCAGGTCGCGGCGGCGCAGGCGCTCTATGGCGCGCTGGGCGCGGCACGCGAGGACCGGGCCGCGCGCGATGCGCAGTTCGAGCGCAACTTCCGTTTCTTCGATGCGCCGGTGGCGTTGCTGGTGCTGATCGATGCGCGCATGGGCAGCGGTTGCTACATGGACCTGGGCATGTGCCTGTTCGGTCTGATGATGGCCGCGAGCGCGCAGGGCATCGGCAGTTGCGCCATCGGCGCGATCGCGTCCTATCCGGGCCTGGTGCGTTCGACGCTGGGGCTGGGCGATGAGCACCACATCGTCTGCGGCCTGGCGCTGGGCTATGCCGATCCGCGGGCGCCCGAGAACGCGGTGCGGACCGCGCGGCGGCCGCTCGATGACTTCTTTCGCGTGATGCGCTAGCTGCTGGAGCCTAGAGCCGCTGCACCAGCCCCGCCGCGCCCAGGCCACCCGCGCCGGCAATCGCCGCGAGGCCGTGCGCGCCCGATGGGGCATCGTGCTGCATGTCGGCGAGCAGGCGCACCAGGCTGACCGCGCCCGAGGCGCCGATCGGATGCCCGCGGCCCAGGCCGCCGCCGCCGCGGTTCAGGCGCGAGGGCTGCAAACCCAAGGCCTGGATGAAAGACAGCGCCTGCACGGCGAAGGCCTCGTGCAGCTCGGCGCCCCACAGCGCGTCCGCATCGAGGCCGGCACGGCGCAGCAGCGCTTCGGCGGCGGTGGAGGCGCCGAGCATCGGCATCTCCGGTGCCACGCCGATCGAGGTGCCGCCCAGCCAATGGAACCGCGGCGCGATCTTCAGCGCGGCCGCGGCCTGCGGCGTGGCGAGCAGCACGAAGGCGGCGCCGTCGGCGCGCGGTGCGATCGCGAGGCGGCTGACGGCCATCTCCTGAGCAACAGCCGGGTCGGACAGCGTGTCGGCGACGGCCTCGATCGGCATGCGGGCCATGCGCGAGGCCGTGAGTTCGCGCGCATAGCTGTCGTGCGTGGCATCGCCGATGGGCACGATCTCCTGCGACATGCGTTCGCGCCATGCGAGCGCCTTCGCATGGCTTTGGGCCGCGAACTCATCCTGCCGCGCGCGACCGATCGAATGCAGCGCGGCATGGCGCGCGGCGGCGAGCAGCAGGTCGGGATCGCGCGCCGGGTCGGGCGCGAAGGCGGGGCGGTCGTAGGGCACGGGCGCCTCGCCGGCATCGCGCGGGCGATGCTGGCGGATGGGAGCGCGGCTCCAGGCCTCGACGCCGCCGGCGATCGCGATGGCGGCATTGCCGCTGGCCAGCAGGCCGGCGGCCAGGGTCAGGGCATCGAGGCCCGCGCAGCACTGGGTATCGACCGACAGCGCGGCGACGCGGTCCGGCAGGCCGGCGGCCAGCGCGACCATGCGCGCGGGATTGCCGCCCGCGCCGAGTGCGTTGCCGGCGACGACCGCATCGACCGCCTGCGCCGGAACGCCGGAGCGCGCCAGCAAGGCCCGCAGCACCGGCGCGCCGATCTCGTGCGCCGC
This sequence comes from Variovorax sp. FG153, assembly GCF_057809595.1. NCBI lineage: Bacteria > Pseudomonadati > Pseudomonadota > Betaproteobacteria > Burkholderiales > Comamonadaceae > Variovorax > Variovorax sp. FG153. Next base: position 6,516 of record NZ_JBMDKG010000031.1, on the reverse strand, counting down.
CAGCGCGCCGAGCGCACCGCCGACCGGCACCACCGGGCTGCGGGCCCAGCCGAGGATCACGGGCGGATTCACAGCCGTTCCCACGGCGCCGCCGATGTGTCGGCCAGTCGCCGCGCAAGGGCCGCGTGATCCGTCTTGCCGCTCGGCGTGCGAGGCCAGGCGTCGACGCGGTAGAAGCGCCGGGGCAGCTTGAAGGGCTCGAGCCGGTCACGGCACCAGGCCTGCAGTTCCTCGCGCGAGAGCGGTGCCGACAGCGCCAGCAGGGCCACGGCCTCCATGCCGCGCAGCGGATGCGGCAACCCCTGGATCGACGCGGCCGCGATGTCCGGATGCCCGGCCAGCACGTTCTCGACTTCCTCGGGGAACAGGTTCTTGCCTTGCACGAGCAGCATGCGCTGCTGCCGGCCGACCAGGTGCAGGAAACCGTCCTCGTCCACATGGCCCATGTCGCGCACCGAGAGCCAGTCGCCGTCGCGCAGCACGGCGGTGCCGTCTTCCTCGGCCGTCAGCGTCACGTAGTCGCTGAACACCATCGGGCTGCGCACGTAGATCAGTCCGGGCAAGGGCGGCTCGATCCTGAGTTCGACGTTGGCGAAGGGCCGGCCGACCACGTCGTCGGGCAGGGCCTCGTCGCTGTCGGCCCAGGCGATGAACGAGGTTTCCGAGGCGCCATAGAACTCGACGATGCGTGCCTCGGGAAACAGCGCGCGCAGCGCGGCGGTGCGCGCGCGCGGCCAGGGGGCGCCGCTGATCATCACGAGGCGCGTGCCGGTCACGGGCGGCATGCCATGGCGCTGCGCATGCTCGAGCATCAGCAGCAGCTGGCTGGGCACCGCGACCAGGCTGCCCGCGAGGCCGCGCCGCAGCGTGTCGAGCGCGGCGGCGGCCGAGAACTGGCGCTGCAGGCGCATGCCCGCGCCGGTCCACAGGCCCAGCAGCGCGCCGAACAGGAACAGCGAATGCGAGAGCCGGCCCGGTACCAGCACGGTGGTGCCGGTGGCGGGGCCGAAGCTCCGGACGCAGATCTCGAAGCTGTGGGTCCACGATCCGTGCGTGCGCCGGAAGCCCTTGGGCACGCCGGTGCTGCCCGAGGTGAAGCCGATGTAGAAGGGGGTGTTCGCGTGCGCTTCCTCGATGCCGGAGGCCGCGCCCAGGTGCCGCGCCATGCGCGCCTGCACCTTGTCTCGGACGGCCTCGGGCCAGTCGGGATCGCCGACGGCCGCGGTGCGGTTGCTCGCGAGGATCGCGAGGAAGCTCGCGAGCTGGTCGGCCGGCGATGCGCTCGCGCTGGCCCAGGCGACCGTCGGCGTGGCCGCGGCGTCGAGCGCGGCGGCTTGCGTCGCGACGCGGGCCGCGAGCGCGGCGAAACTCAGTCGCGTGTGGCCGTCGTCGAGCGCGAGGGCATCGGGCGTGTGCCGCGCCCACCAGGCGAGCGGCGCGTGGACGGTCCGGAAATCGGGCGCCGGACCGGTCATCAGTCGCGATCGAGCCGCCAGCTCGGCAGGCCGCGTGCCACGGTCTGCACCACCAGCGCGCAGACCACGCATTTGACGAGGTCGCCCGGTACGAAGACCAGGCTCGCGAGCGCTGCCTTCTGCAGCGGCAGGTGAGCCACCAGCGACAGGCCCGCGATGCCGAACAGGTAGACCACGACGATGCCGCCGATGAACGAGGCGGCCAGCGCCGCGGCGAACAGGGCGCGTCCGCGCGCGGCGGCGAAGCGCCGCATGACCCAGCCGCACACGAAGGCGCCGAACAGCCAGCCCACGAGGAAGCCGGCGGAAGGCGTCACGAACGCGCCCGGACCGCCCCGGCCACCGGACAGCAGCGGCAGGCCGAGCGCCACGCCCACGAGCAGCAGCGCCACCGCGAGAAAACCGCGGCGCGGGCCGAGCAGGCAGCCGGCGAGCATCACGCCGAGCGTCTGCAGCGTGATCGGCACGCCCAGGGCCAGGTCGATGCGCGGAACGGCGCCCAGGGCGGCGATCAGCGCGGCGAAGAGCGCGACGTAGGACAGCGTGCGGGAGGAGGTGATCGGGGTGGAGGTGGACATGGAAATGGGATGTCGGGGAAGGTCGTGCCACGGGCCGTGGCCCTGGCTTCCTTGCGTGGCGGACGGGCCGCGGGTGGCTGGGCCTTCACTGCCTGCACGGGGGGCGGGCAGGAGGCGTCCGAGAGCGTAACACCGTCGCCGCCAGGCCCGCGCTGGTACCCTGTCCGTCCGACTTCAGACTCAGGCGCGAGGAGGCGCCGCCCCATGAAACAACAGATCTCGCGGCTCTCGCCGCATCAGAACGGCAAGGTGTTCGGCGTCATGATGGCGGTCACCTCGCTGGTGTTCATCGTGCCCTTCGCGCTGCTGTTCGCGCTGGTCCAGCCGGCCGGCAAGAGCGGGCCGTCGATCCTGGTCCTGCTGCTCGCGCCGGTGATGTACCTGGTCTTCGCCTACTGCGCGGTGGCCATCGGCTGCCTGATCTACAACTTCCTGCAGAGGTTCGTCGGCGGCATCGAGTTCGAGACCTCGACCGACCTCAACGCGCGATAACGGCTCGGGCGGCCCCGGCAGCCGCACACGGGCGTCAGGCCTTGTCGGCCTCCGACTTCTTGTCGATCGCCGCCTGCAGCTCCCTGGCATAGGCCAGGAGCTGGTCGCGCATCGCATCGGCGCCCTGCAGCAGCGCGTCCGACGTGGGCTGGCCCAGCAGGATGCCCGCCTGCTGGTTGCCGAAGCGCTCCATCCGGTCGAACAGCAGCCTGGGATTCGGGTGCGAGGACATCAGGGCCAGGCAGAAGCTCTTGAGCGCGGCCACTTGTCCCTGGAGGTAGTCGAGGCGTTCTTTGTCGGTCATGGGAGAGGCGTGCGGTTGCAAAGGAGCCGTGGTGGACTCGGGCGGGGACCCCGGGGTTCCGGGTCCGGCGACGGGCCGCATTATGAGCCGCCGGCCGGCATGGCCGGATGACGGGCGCGCCGCCTACGCGAGGCCGCGCCAACTGCTGCCGCACGCGGGCGCGGGGCACACGGAGACTTTGCCGTCCCTTCCCGCAACCCCCCAGCCCGATCACCCACACGCCATGGCCGACACCCCTCACGTTCCGACCCCCCTGACGGTGCTCGAAGGCACCGCGCACCCCCTCGGCGCCACCTTCAACGGCGACGGCGTCAACTTCGCCGTGTTCTCGGCGCATGCCACGCGGGTCGACGTCTGCATCTTCGACGAGGCCGGCACCACGCAGGTCGGCTGCGTCACCCTGCCCGAGTACACCGACGAGATCTGGCACGGCTTCGTGCCCGGCCTGCAACCCGGCGCGCGCTACGGCCTGCGCGTGCACGGTCCCTACGAGCCCGAGAAGGGCCACCGCTTCAACCACCACAAGCTGCTGCTCGATCCCTATGCCAAGGCCTACATGGGCGAGCTCAAGTGGGGCCCCGAGCTGTTCGGCTACACCGTGGGCCATGCCGACGGCGACCTGAGCTTCGACGAGCGCGACAGCGCGCCGCTGGTGCCCAAGTGCGTGGTGGTCGATTCGCGCTTCGAGTGGACGCAGACCGACGCATTGCGCGTGCCCTGGCCCGAGACCGTGTTCTACGAGACCCATGTGCGCGGCTTCACGATGAAGCATCCGCAGGTGCCCGAGCAGTTCCGCGGCACCTTCGCGGGCATGGCGCGCGACGAGGTGCTGGCGCCGATCCGCGCGCTCGGCGTGACCAGCGTGGAGCTGCTGCCGGTGCAGATGTTCCTGAACCAGTCCTCCCTGCTCGAGAAGGGCCTGACCAACTTCTGGGGCTACGACACCATCGGCTTCTTCGCGCTCGACCCGCGCTACATGGACGGGCCGCAGATCGACGAGTTCAAGCACATGGTCGACCGCTTCCATGCGCACGGCCTCGAGGTGATCCTCGACGTGGTCTACAACCACACGCCCGAGGGCAACGAGCTCGGCCCGACGATCTCGTTCAAGGGCATCGACAACGCGAGCTACTACCGCCTGCTGCCCGACACGCCGCGCTACTACATCAACGATACCGGCACCGGCAACACGGTGAACCTCAGCCATCCGCGCGTGCTGCAGATGGTGACCGACAGCCTGCGCTACTGGGTGACCGAGATGCGCGTGGACGGCTTCCGCTTCGACCTCGCGACCATCCTCGCGCGCGAGCCGCACGGTTTCGACGAGGGCGGCGGCTTCCTCAAGAGTTGCCGGCAGGACCCGGTGCTCTCTAGCGTGAAGCTGATCGCCGAGCCCTGGGACATCGGCCCGGGCGGCTACCAGGTCGGCGGCTTCCCGCCGGGCTGGGCCGAGTGGAACGACCAGTTCCGCGACACCGTGCGCGCCTGGTGGAAGGGCGAGGAGGGCATGGCCGGCAAGCTCGCGCAATGCCTCACCGCGAGCGGCGAACGCTTCAACCACCGCGGGCGCCGGCCCTGGGCCAGCGTCAACTTCATCAGCGCGCACGACGGCTTCACGCTGGCCGACACCGTGAGCTACAACGACAAGCACAACGAGGCCAACGGCGAGGACAACCGCGACGGCCATTCGGACAACCGCTCGTGGAACTGCGGCATCGAGGGCCCCACCGACGACGAGGCCGTGCTCGCGCTGCGCGCGCGCCAGCAGCGCAACCTGCTGGCCACGCTGCTGCTGTCGCAGGGCACGCCGATGCTGCTGGCCGGCGACGAGTTCGGCCGCACGCAGCAGGGCAACAACAACGCCTACTGCCAGGACAACGCGATCTCGTGGGTCGACTGGGCCGCGGCCGGCGGCGACGCGGGGCGCGCGCTCGGCGAGTTCGCGGCCCGCCTGCTCGCGTTGCGAAAGGAATTCCCGGTGCTGCGGCGCAACCGCTTCCTGGCCGGCGCCTGGTTCGAGGACATCGGCGCCAAGGACTCGACCTGGTTCACGCCGGCCGGAGAAGAGATGCAGCCCTCGCACTGGGACGATCCGCAGACGCGTTCTTTCGCGCTGCTGCTCGATGGCCGCGCGCCGGTGTCGGCGATTCCGGTGGCGGCGCACGACGCGAGCGTGCTGCTGGTGTTCAACGCCTGGCACGAGGCCGTGCCCTTCACGCTGCCGGCGGCACCCGCCGGCGCGTGGACGCTGGTGCTGGACAGTGCCGATCCCGCCCTGGGCGACGACGCGGCGCGCGGCGACTATCTCGCGACCGGGCGCTCGGTGCTGGTCTTCGCGAGCCGCTGAGTCCGTGACATTCCGGTGACGGAAGGAAGGACCGCGCGCGCCCTCGCGGGGACGCGCGAATAGCACTTCCACGCCCGCGCGGCGCGGTGAAAACCCTCGGTAAAAAAATCGCATCCGGTTGAACTTCCGGCCCGTACTCATCCAGAGCCGACGTTCGCGTCGGACGAGTCGTGCCTGCCAAATCCACCATTTACACCGAGGTGATGCCGATGAGATTCTCCCTACCGCCCGCAAGGGCCTGTGTCCTCGTGCTCAGTGCCGTGACCGCCATGGGTGCCATCGCATCCAGCCACCGGGAGGCACCGTCGATCGCGGGCATGCCCAAGCTCGATGCCACCGACTTCTACATGTTCCGCAGCTACGAAGCCGGCCGCCAGGACTTCGTGACGCTGATCGCCAACTACCAGCCCGACCAGAGCCCGTACGGCGGCCCGAACTACTTCACCATGGACCCGAACGGCCTGTACGAGATCCACCTCGACACCGACGGCAACGCGGTCGAGGACATCACCTTCCAGTTCAGGTTCAAGAACACGCTGCGCGACATCCAGCTGCCGATCGCGGGCAAGCAGGTGTCGATCCCGCTGGTGCAGGCCGGCGGCATCAGCGCGCCGAACCAGGCCACGAGCAACCTGCGCGAGACCTACACGCTGAACATCGTGCGAGGCGACCGCCGCAAGGGCAAGGTGGAGGCCGTGACCAAGGCCGGCGGCGGCACCGAGTTCGACAAGCCCACCGACAACATCGGCGACAAGACCTTCGGCGGGCCGACCGGTTACGCCAGCTATGCGAACCAGCACCTCTACACGGTCAACATCCCGGGCTGCGCCACGCAGGGCCGCGTGTTCGTCGGCCAGCGCAAGGACCCGTTCAGCGTGGCCCTGGGCCAGGTGTTCGACCTGATCAACCTCAATCCGGTGGGCTCGAGCTCGGCCAACCCCGACGCGCTGGCCGGCAAGAACGTGACGACGCTGGCGCTCGAGGTGCCGATCTCGTGCATCACCACCGCCGGCCAGCCGATCGTGGGCGGATGGACCACGGCCAGCGTGCGCCAGGGCCGACTGATCGCCAGCCCGCCCAAGAGCGGCCATGGCACGACCGCGATCAACGGCGGTGCCTGGGCCCAGGTCTCGCGCCTGGGCATGCCGCTGGTCAACGAGGTGGTGATCGGCCTGAAGGACAAGGATCGCTTCAACAGCTCCAAGCCGCAGGACGACGCGCAGTTCGCCGACTACGTGACCAACCCGACCCTGCCGGCGCTGGTACAGACGCTGTTCCAGGCGCCCGCGCCCACGAACTTCCCGCGCACCGACCTGGTCG
>NZ_JBMDKG010000030.1:0-104625 GCF_057809595.1 Variovorax sp. FG153 | reverse complement strand
GCTGGCGCGCCAGCGCGAGCTGCGCCTGCTCGGCGTCGATCATGTTGCGGATGCGGGTCCAGACGGCCGGGTCGGGCACGACCGGGCTCTGCAGCTCGGTCATGCTGGCCAGTCGGCCCTGCCAGACCAGCGCGGCGGCGCGCACCGGCGCCTGTTCGCGCGCGAGGGTCTCGAAGCGGCGGCGCGCGCCGCCACGCAGGGTGCCGAGCGCGTGGCTCGCGGCCAGCAGCTCCAGCAGTTCGGGATGGGCGGTGAGTTTCATGGCGGGGCTACTTTCTCTGCGCCTACGCGAAGCGTCCCATGCAGACGCGCAGTTTCTCCAGGCCGCGCCGGATCCAGGTCTTGACCGTGCCCAGCGGCAGCTTGAGCTGGTCGGCCAGTTCGCCATGGCTGAGCTCGCGCAGGTAGGCCAGGCTGACCACCTCGCGCTGCCGGCCCTCGAGCTGGCTCAGGCACTGGTGCAGCGCCCAGGCCTGCTCGCTGGCATCGGCCGTGTCGGCCGGGTTCGGTGCCTCGGATTCGAGCGTGTCGGCCATCAGCTCGTCGAATTCCTGCGTGAGCTGGGCCCGGTCGGCGGTGCGGCGGCGCAGCAGGTCGAGCGCGCGGCTGCGCACGATCAGCCCGAGCCAGGCCAGCGGCGGGCTCAGGCTGGCGCGGTAGTCGCCGGCCACGCGCCAGACGGTGAGAAAGCTCTCCTGCAGTACGTCCTCGGCCCATTCGCGCTGCCGGACCACGCGCATCGCGAGGCCCATGAGCTTCGGGGCGGTCCGGTCGTACAGGATGCGCAGGGCGGCTTCGTCGCGATGGCCGATCCGGTCGATCAGCGCCATCAGCTCGGCGTCGGGGCTGGGTGCGGTCATTCGCCGATTGTGGGGCATCGCTTTGCATCCCTGGAATACGGCCGCGCGGCGGCGCCGGATTCAACCGGCCTTGCGCGCGTGCTGAATCCGTTCGGCCGTCGCGCGCGTACAGGGGCAGGAGGCCGTCGAAACGTACGACAACAACGGACCGCTTCTTCTTTCACCTCTCCCGAAGCCGATCTGAAAAAGGAAACGATCATGCATATCCGCACCCTGAACGCCCTGGCCGCCGCGCTGGCCGTGGTCGGGCTCGCCGCCTGCTCCGGCATGGGCGCCAAGCCCGCCGCGACGTTCTCGCAGGCCTCCCTGCCCGACGCGGTGAAGGTGCCGGCCGGCCACATGGTGGTCATGGAAACCGTGGGCACCGGCGATATCACCTACGAATGCCGCGTCAAGGCCAACGCCGCCGGCCAGTACGAATGGTTCTTCGTCGGCCCCGATGCCAAGCTCTGGGATCGCGGCGGCAAGCAGGTCGGCAAGTACTACGGTCCGCCGGCCACCTGGGAAAGCGCCGACGGTTCGAAGGTCACGGCCACGCAGGTCGCCGTCGCTCCGAACGGCAGCGGCAACATCCCGCACCAGCTCGTGAAGGCCAATCCGGCCACGGGCGCCGGCGCGATGCAGAACGTGAGCTACATCCAGCGCGTGGCGACCCAGGGCGGCGTCGCGCCGGCCGCGGCCTGCGGCGCCTCGAACATGGGCCAGAAACAGGTCGTCAAGTACCAGGCCGACTACATCTTCTACCGCGCGGGCTGAGCCTCGCGCCGCCATCGCGAAGACCGGGGCGTGCCCCCGGCTTCCGGTGGCTTTTGCGCGCGCGAACCACCCATTTGGGTGGGCGTTGGAAACATTTGCGAACGTATACTGCCCCGCACATAGAACAGCAGCGGGAGCGCCGAGGCGCGCGGGGTGGAGCATGAGGAACATCGCGATCGTGATCGCGCGCCGCGTGGGCGCGTGCCATGGCTTCATCGGCGGGCGCGCGCGTGCGCCGATGGCCAGCCGCTGCGAGGCCCGGACAGCGGGGGCCGCGCCATGAGGGCCCATGACCGCCGGCTCGACGACGAGCCGCCCGCGCCACCGCCGTTCTGGCACCGCCTCAACAGCTTCTTCGCCTTTCCCTTCCAGATGCGCCCGCTCATGTACGGGCTGGCGCTCGCGCTGTGCAGCCTGCTGTTCGAGGCGGTGTTCTTCCTGCCCGACGTGCTCGCGATCCTTCTGATCGAGCTGGGCATCGTGCTGGCCGCGAGCCGCTACGGCTTCAAGGTGGTGGCGCTGGGCTCGCGCGGCATCTGGCGCTCGGCCGACTTCCCGCGCACGCTCGACGACGGGTGGGTCAACCTGCCGTGGAAGCTGTTCGCGATCTCGCTGGTGCAGGGCATCGCGATCGGCGCGCTGGCCAGGCTCGATCCGATGCTCGCCACGGTCGGCGTGTTCGTCATGTCCTTCACCTTTCCGGCCGCGGTGATCGTGCTGGTGCAGTCGTGCAGCTTCTTCCAGGCGATGAACCCCGGCTACGTGTGGGAGACGATGCGCATCATCGGCTGGCCCTATGCGCTGCTGTGCTTCTTCCTGTTCCTGCTGAGCACCGGCGCGCAGATCGCGATCGCCATGCTGCTGCCGGTGATCGACGGGCGCATCGCGCTGCCGATCATCAACTTCGCTTTCATCTACTTCGGCTGGGTGATGGCCAGCCTGCTGGGCTACGTGATGTACCAGCACCATGCGGCACTGGGCATCGACCTGCTGCCCGGCGGCGGCGTGGACGACGGCGCGCCGGTGGACCGCCGCACGCCCGAGCAGATCGCGGCGCAGCGCCTCGACGCCGAGGTCGCGCAGTGCATCACCGAGGGCGACCTCGCGGCCGCGCTCGGCCTCGCCTACGAGGCGCAGCGCACCGCGCCTTCGGACGACCTCGCGGCGCAGCGCCGCTACCACCGCGTGCTGGCGCTCGTGCCCGACAAGAAGGACGCGATGCTCGACCAGGCGCGCCGCTTCATCCCGCTGCTGATGCGACGCGACCTCGCGTCCGAGGCGCTCAGGGTGTTCAAGGCCTGCCGCGAGAAGGACAAGGCCTTCGCGCTCGAGGACCCCGCGATGGTGATCGCGATGGCGCGCGCCGAATGGCGCGGCGGCGATGCCCACGGCACGCTGGCGCTGCTCGCGGGCTTCGACCGGCGCTTCCGCGGCCATGCCGCGATCCCGCAGGCCTACGAGCTGGCCGCGCGCGTGCTGGTGCAGGGGCTGGGCCGTTCGGACATGGCGCAACCGATCCTGACCACGCTCGAGAACCGCTACCCGGACAGCGAGCAGACGCAGGAGGTGCGCTGGCTGCTGCGGCCGGCGCCGGGCGTGGCGGCGTCGGCCTGAGCGGCCTCAGCTCTCCTTCCAGCCCCCGCCCAGCACCTTGTAGATCGTGAGCCGGTTGGTCTGCTCGGTGAGCTGCAGGCCGATCAGCGTCTGCTGCGCGGCGTAGTAGGCGCGCTGCGCATCGAGCACGTCGAGGTAGCTGCTGGCGCCGCTGCGGAACAGCGACTGCGACAGCGAGAAGCTGCGCGAGGTGGCGTCGAGCAGCGAGCGCTGCGCGTCCAGCCGCTCGGCCAGCGTGCGGCGCTCGGCCAGCGCATCGGCCACTTCGCGGAACGCGGTCTGCACCGTCTTCTCGTAGCTCGCGAGCTGGATCTTCTGCTGCGCCTCGGCCACGCGCAGGTTGGCGCGGTTGGCGCCGCCGTCGAAGATCGGCACGCTGATCGAGGGCGCGAAGCTCCAGGCGCTGCTGCCGCTGGCGAACAGGCCCGACAGCGTGCTGCTGGCCGTGCCCGCCGAGGCGGTGAGCGCGATGCGCGGGAAGAAGGCGGCGCGCGCGGCACCGATGTCGGCGTTGCTCGCGCGCAGCGCATGCTCGGCCGCGAGCACGTCGGGCCGCTGCTGCAGCACGCTCGAGGGCAGGCCGGCCGGCGGCACCAGCAGCCGCGCGGCGGGCGCGGGCTCGGCGGGGGCGGCCGTGGCCGTGCTCGGGTCGGTCGCGGCCGGCGTGGGCAGCAGCTCGGCCGGCGGCGTGGCGCCGACCAGCAGCGCGAGCGCATTGCGGTCCTGCTCGACCTGGCTGTCGAAGGCGGCCGCGTCGGCGCGCGCCGCGTCGACCGTGCTCTGGGCCTGCGCGAGCGCGAGGCCCGACTGCGCGCCCAGCCCATGGCCGCGCTGGATCAGGTCGAAGGAACGGCGCTGGCTCTCGAGCGTGTGGCGCGCGAGCTGCAGCCGCTGCTCGTCGGCCGCGAGCTGCAGCCAGGCGGTGGCGACCGAGGCCACCAGGCTGATCTGCGTGCCGCGCTGCGTGGCCTCGGTCTGGAAGAAGCTCTGCAGCGCCGACTCGCTCAGGTTGCGCACGCGGCCGAACAGGTCGATCTCGTAGCTCGTGAGGCCGAGGTCGGCGCTGTACTGCGTGGCGTAGCGCGGCTCGCCGCCGGTCGAGAGGCTGCCCGGCGTGCGCGAGCGGCTGCCGCCGGCGCCGGCGTCGATGGTGGGAAAGAGCCCGGCGCGAGCGATGCCGTACTGGGCGCGCGCGCGCTCGATGTTGAGCGCGGCCACGCGCAGGTCGCGGTTGTTGGCGAGCGCGAGTTCGATGACGGCGCGCAGCTTCGGCTCGACGAAGAAGTCGCGCCAGCCCGCGTCGAGCGGCGTGGTGGCTTCGACGTTGGCCGAGGGCAGGGTCTGCGGCACCGGCAGCGCGGGCGCCTGGTAGTCGGGCGCGAGGTTGACGCAGCCCGCGAGCACGGCGGCGGCGACGAGCGTCAGCGAACGCAAGGGGAGGGCGTGGCGCATCAGTGGCCTCCTTGCCCGGCGGTCTGCGCGGGTGCGAGGGGCTCGTCCTTCGGCGCGGGCTTGCGCCGCCCCGCGAGCCAGCCGCGGATCAGCGCGAAGAACAGCGGCACGAAGAAGATGCCGAGCGCGGTACCGACCACCATGCCGCCGAGCACCGCGGTGCCGATCGACTGGCGGCCGCCCGCGCCGGCGCCGGTGCCGATGGCCAGCGGCAGCACGCCGAAGCCGAAGGCCAGCGAGGTCATCAGGATCGGGCGCAGCCGCAGGCGCACCGCCTGCAGCGTGGCATCGAGCACGCTCCTGCCCTGTTCCTGCAGCTGCTTGGCGAACTCCACGATCAGGATCGCGTTCTTCGACGACAGCCCCACGGTGGTCAGCAGGCCGACCTGGAAGTACACGTCGTTGCTCAGGCCGCGCAGGCTGGTGAACAGCAGCGCGCCCACGATGCCCAGCGGCACCACCAGGATCACCGAGAACGGCACCGACCAGCTCTCGTAGAGCGCGGCAAGGCAGAGGAACACGAACAGGATCGAGATCGCGTAGAGCAGCGGCGCCTGCGCGCCCGACAGCCGCTCCTGGAACGAGGCGCCGGTCCATTCGTAGCCGATGCCCGGCGGCATCTGCTTCATCACCTCCTCGACCGCGGCCATCGCGTCGCCCGAGCTCACGCCCGGCGCGGCATCGCCCACGAACTCGTAGCTCGGGCTGCCGTTGTAGCGCTGCAGCTGCGGCGAGCCGTAGCTCCAGCGCGAGCTCGAGAAGGCCGGGAACGAGACCATCTGGCCCAGGCTGTTGCGCACGCTCCAGCGGTCGATGTCCGAGGGCAGCATGCGGAAGTCGGTGTCGCCCTGCATGTAGACGCGCTTCACGCGGCCCTTGTCGAGGAAGTCGTTGATGTAGGTGCCGCCCATGGCGCTCGACAGCGTGCTGTCGATGTCGGCGGTCGCCAGGCTCAGCGCGCCGGCGCGCGCATCGTCGATGTCGACCGCGAACTCGGGCGTGTCGTCGAGGTTGTTGCTGCGCACGTTCGCCACCTCGGGCCGCTGGCCCAGCAGCTCGATGGCCTGGTCGCGCGCCTTCACGAGCGCGTCGTGGCCCAGGCCGTTGATGTCCTTCAGGTGGAAGTTGAAGCCGGCATTGGCGCCCAGGCCGCGCACGGCCGGCGGCAGCAGCACGAAGATGCGCGCGTCGCGCACGGTCGACAGGTCCTTGTTGGCACGGCGCGCGAGTTCGGCCGCCGACTGGCCCTTGCCGGTGCGCTCGGCCCAGTCCTTGAGCTTGACGAAGGCGCGCGCCGAGCTCTGGTCGCCGTTCTGGCCGGTGATGACGTTGACGCTCAGCACCTCGGGCTGCTTGGCGAAGTACTGCTGCACCTGCTGCGTCACGGGTTGCAGCCGCGCGTTCGAGGCGCCCGGCGGCAGCGTCACCTGCACCTGCAGGAAGGCCTGGTCCTCGTCGGGCAGGAAGGAGGTCGGCAGCCGCATGAAGAGCAGCGCCATCACCCCCGCGATCAGCAGGTAGACCACCAGGCTGCGCTTGCCGCGCCGCACGATGCCGCCGACCACGCCCTCGTAGCGCGCGGCGTTGCGGTCGAAGCCGCGGTTGAAGGCCGCGAAGAAGCGGTCGACCCGGCCCAGCAGGCCGGCGCGCGGCGCCGCATGCCCGCCCTTGGCGACCGGCTTGAGCAGCGTGGCGCACAGCGCGGGCGTGAGCGTGAGCGCCACGAACACCGACAGCGCCATCGCCGAGACGATGGTGATCGAGAACTGGCGGTAGATCACGCCGGTGGAGCCGCCGAAGAAGGCCATCGGCACGAACACCGCCGACAGCACCAGCGCGATGCCCACCAGCGCGGGCGTGATCTCGGCCATCGACTTGCGCGTGGCCTCCTTGGGCGAGAGCCCTTCCTCGTGCATCACGCGCTCGACGTTCTCGACCACCACGATGGCGTCGTCCACCAGGAGGCCGATCGCCAGCACCATGCCGAACATGGTGAGCGTGTTGATCGAGTAGCCGGCCATCGACAGCACGCCGAAGGTGCCCAGCAGCACCACCGGCACGGCGATCGCGGGGATCAGCGTGGCGCGGAAGTTCTGCAGGAACACATACATCACCAGCACCACCAGCAGCATGGCCTCGAGCAGCGCCTTCACCACCTCGTCGATCGAGGCGCTGACGAAGGGCGTGGTGTCGTAGCTCACGAAGGTCTGCAGCTGGTTCGGGAACAGCGGCTTGAGCTCCTCGACCTTGGCCTTCACGGCCTCGGCCACCTGCACCGCGTTGGCGCCATCGGCCAGCACCACGCCGAGGCCGGCACCGGGCCGGCCGTCGAGCTGCGAGCGCACCGTGAGGTTCTCGGCGCCGAGCTCGACGCGCGCCACGTCCTTCAGCCGCACCACGGCGCCGTCAGGCGTCACGCGCAACACCACGTTCTCGAACTGCTCCGCGGTCTGCAGCTTGCTGCGCGCGGTGATGGTGGCGTTGAGCTGCTGCTGCGCCGCCGCCGGCAGCGCGCCGAGCTGGCCGGCCGACACCTGCGCGTTCTGCGCCGTGATGGCGGCGTTCACGTCCGAGGGCATCAGCGCGTACTTGCGCAGCTTGTCGGGGTCGAGCCACAGCCGCATGGCGTAGCCGGTGCCCAGGGTCTGGACCTCGCCCACGCCGTCGATGCGGCTGATCACGTCGACCAGGTTGCTGCTGATGTAGTCGCCCACGTCCACGGCCGAGGCGCTGCCGTCGCCCGAGAACATCGAGACGATCATCAGGAAGTCGTTGCCGCCCTTGGTGACGGTGACGCCGCGGCTCTGCACCTGCTGCGGCAGCCGCGACATGGCCTGCTGCAGCTTGTTCTGCACCTGCATCTGGGCCACGTCGATGCTGGTGCCGGGGTTGAAGGTCAGCGACAGCCGGGCCACGCCCGAGGAGTTGCTGGTCGACTGCATGTACAGCAGGTTGTCCAGCCCCTTGAGCTGCTGCTCGATCACCTGCGTGACCGAGTCCTCGACCGTCTTGGCCGAGGCGCCGGTGTAGGTGGCGTTGATCGACACGCGCGGCGGCGCGATGTCGGGGTACTGCTCGAGCGGCAGCGTGCGGATCGCCATCAGGCCCGCGAGCATGACGACGATGGAGAGCACCCACGCGAAGATGGGTCGGTCGATGAAGAACTGCGCCATGGCCCGACCTCAGCGCGCCACGGGATCGGTGGCGGCGTCGGCCGCGTCGGGCGCGACGGCGGCCACCGGGCCGGCCGCGGCGCGGGCGCCGAGGTCGACCACCTTGACCTTGTCGCCGACCTTCACGCGCTGCGAGCCCTCGGTCATCACGCGGTCGCCGGGGGCGAGGCCCTCGAGCACCTGCCAGCGCGTGCCGATCGCGCGGCCGACCTGGATCGGGCGCTTCGCGACCTTGTTCTCGGCATCGATCACCAGCGCCGAGGCGCTGCCGTCGGGCGCGCGCGTCACGGCCTGCTGCGGCACCAGCAGCGCGGCGGCGTTCACGCCCTCCTGCAGCACGGCGCGCACGTACATGCCGGGCATCAGCAGCCGGTCGGGGTTGGGCACCACCGCGCGCAGGGTCACGCTGCCGGTGCCGGCATCGACGGTGACGCCGCTGAAGGTCAGGCGACCGGGGTGCGGGTACTTGCTGCCGTCCTCGAGCACCAGCTGGATGCGCGCCTCGGCATCGCTGGCGCGCTGCAGCCGGCCGCTGGCGAGCTCGCGCTTCAGGCGCAGCAGCTCGCTGCTCGACTGGGTGACGTGCACGTGGATCGGGTCGAGCTGCTGCACCGTGGTCATCGCGGTGGCCTGGTTGGCCGTGACCAGCGCGCCCGGCGTGACGCTCGAGAGCTCGGCCCAGCCGCTGATCGGCGAGGTGATGCGGGTGTAGCCGAGCTGGATGCGCGCGGTCTGCTCGGCCGCGCGCGCCACGCCGAGGTCGGCCTCGGCCTGCTGCTCGGCGGCCTGCGATTCGTCGAACACCTGGCGGCTGATGGCGTCGATCTTCACCAGCTCGGCATTGCGGCGCGCCACGGTGCGCGCGGTGGCGAGCGCCGACTCGGCCTTGCGCACGCTGGCCTGCGCGCTGGCATGGGCCGCCTGCAGCGAGGCCGGGTCGAGCTGGTAGAGCACCTGGCCGGCCTTGACCTGCGAGCCTTCGGTGAACAGCCGCTCCTTGAGGATGCCGCCGACCTGCGGCCGGATCTCGGCGATGACCGGGGCCGCGGTGCGACCCGGCAGCTCGGTGCTCAGCGCCAGCGTCTCGTGCTTGAGCGTGACGGTGCCGACTTCCCGTTCGGGCGCCGCGGCCGCCGCCGGCTTTGGTGCGGCGGCCTCGTTGCGCGAGCAGCCGGCGAGCGTGATGGCGGCGGCCAGCGCGAGGGCTGCGATGGGCAGCGGGAAGGGACGGCGTAGGTGATCGGGCATGGGCAGGGGGAAGTGACGAAGGCCCCAAATGGAGCGAACGGGCGCTCCCGAGTTCAATGCGGCGGGAGGCCGGAAGCGAGCTTTACAGAGAGGCCCTGCAAGTCCAGTGCCAAAGATTGACAAAGTCCTGTGACAGACGCTTTGCCGGAATGCAAAGTTAGATGTACTTGGGGCGCCTTCAGGCGCGCTTCATGCGCGTTGAAGCGCGCGCGTGACCATGTCGTCGGGCGCGAGCCGCAGCAGGTGCGGCAGCAGGCCCACGGCCTTGTCGCGCTCGCCCGCGTGCAGCAGGCCGTTGGCGCACACCGACAGCGTGTCGGCCAGCTCGGGATGGTCGGGCGCGGTCTTCAGCAGGATGGTGCAGAGCCGGCGCGCGTCCTCGAACTGGCGGATGCGCACGAAGCGGCGCGCGAGCCGCGCCATGTCGTCGGGCTTGAGGCGCACGCCGGGTTTCGCCTGGTCGAGGTAGGTGGTGAAGCTCGCATGCTGCAGCGCGAGCGTGTCGGGGTCGGTGGCGCTCAGGCGGAAGATGCGCCGCGCCGCGGCATGGAAGTCGTCGCCGGCCGGCTGCAGCCGCGCGGTGTTGAACCAGGCGCGCAAGGTGTCGGCGTCGTTCGGGCGCAGCGCCGCGGCGGCGCGCCATTCGACGCTGGCCGACTCGAACTTCATCGCCGCGCCGAGCCGCCGCGCGTTGGCGACGCGGCGCTGGAACTCGCCGTCGCCGCCGTTGCCTCCATCACGGCCGCGCTCGGCCGCCAGCGCCTCGGGCGCCTTCACGCGCCCGAGCGCCAGCGCGAGCGTCATCAGTGCCGCACCGCTGAGCAGCCCGCCCAGGTGCGCCATGTAGGCGATGCCCTGGCCGCCCACCAGGTGCTGCAGCAGCTCGTTCGCGATCCAGGCCGGCAGCAGCAGCAGGGCCGGCGCCGTGACGTAGTTGAAGTAGAAGAACAGCTGGTAGAAGAAACGGATGCGCCGCAGCCGGTACATCACGGCATACATGCCCATCAGCGCCGACACCGCGCCCGAGGCGCCGAGGCCGTAGCTGCCCTTGCCCGCATAGGCCCAGTCGGCCAGCGCCGAGGCGCCGACGGCGCCCAGGATGTAGAAGCTCAGGAAGGTGGTGCGTCCGAGCGCCAGTTCGACCGAGAAGCCGAACAGGAACAGGAACAGCATGTTGCCCAGCAGGTGGCCGGTGCTGCCGTGCAGGAAGGCGGCCGTGATCCAGGTCCAGGGCTTGAACTCGGCGTCCTTCGCGTAGTCCTGCGCCCAGCGCTCGGTGAAGGGCGCGGGCCACTGGGCATCGAACTCCCGGCGGTCGCGCTTCCATTCGTCGAAGCGCGGATGCGCGGGCGTGATCACCTCGTCGGCGCGCAGCTGGCGCAGGAAGACGCGCTCGTGCTGCAGGCCCTCGAGCAGCTCGCCGGTGCGCTTGCGCTCGAGCAGCTGCCGCGCGGCCTCGGCGCGCGGCGACCGGGTGCGCTCGAGCCAGTCGACGAAGGCCGGCAGCTCGAGCGCCGGCAGCGAACTCTTCGCGTAGTAGCGCGCGGCGCGCTCCTGCGCGTTCTCCTCGCTGCGCTGCGGGCCCCAGAACACCAGCATGTTCACGAGGATCAGCAGCACCGTCATCCACGGCGGGTTGCGCCAGCTCGGGCGGTTCTCGAGCGGGATGGCGTAGAACATGGCGGGGCCCCGCGGTGCCGAGGGCCGGTGCGGTCAGCCGAGGCGGGCGCGGTGGCGCGCGATCTGCGCCTTGACCTGCGCGGGCGCCGTGCCGCCGAGGATGTTGCGTGCATTGAGCGAGCCGCGCAGGCTCAGCACGTCGTACACGTCCTTCTCGATCTTCGGGTTGAACTGCTGCAGCACCGCCAGCGGCAGCTCGGCCAGGTCGACCTTGTGCGAGGTCGCGGCCTTGACCGCGTGGGCCACGATCTCGTGCGCGTCGCGAAACGGCAGGCCCTTCTTCACCAGGTAGTCGGCCAGGTCGGTGGCGGTGGCGTAGCCGCGCAGCGCGGCCAGTTCCATCGCCTCGGGCTTGACCGTGATGCCGCCGATCATCTCGGCGAAGATGCGCAGCGTGTCCTTGAGCGTGTCGACGGTGTCGAACAGCGGCTCCTTGTCTTCCTGGTTGTCCTTGTTGTAGGCCAGCGGCTGGCCCTTCATCAGCGTGATCAGCGCCATCAGGTGGCCGACCACGCGGCCGGTCTTGCCGCGCGCCAGCTCGGGCACGTCGGGGTTCTTCTTCTGCGGCATGATCGACGAGCCCGTGGTGAAGCGGTCGGCGATCTGGATGAAGGCGAAGTTCTGGCTCATCCAGAGGATCAGCTCCTCGCTCATGCGGCTGATGTGCACCATGCACAGGCTGGCGGCGGCGCTGAACTCGATCGCGAAGTCGCGGTCGCTCACGGCGTCCAGGCTGTTCTGGCACACGCCTTCCATGTTCAGCGTCCTGGCGACCAGCTCGCGGTCGAGCGGATAGCTGGTGCCGGCCAGCGCGGCGGCGCCCAGCGGCAGGCGGTTGACGCGGCGGCGCACGTCGGCCAGGCGCTCGGCGTCGCGGCTGAACATCTCGACGTAGGCCAGCATGTGGTGGCCGAAGCTCACGGGCTGCGCCACCTGCAGGTGGGTGAAGCCCGGCAGGATCACCTCGACGTTCTTCTCGGCGATGTCGACCAGCGACTTCTGCAGCGTGACCAGCAGCTCGGCGATCAGGTCGATCTCGCCGCGCAGCCACAGGCGCACGTCGGTCGCGACCTGGTCGTTGCGGCTGCGGCCGGTGTGCAGGCGCTTGCCGGCGTCGCCCACGAGCTGGGTCAGGCGGGCCTCGATGTTCAGATGCACGTCTTCCAGGTCGAGCTTCCACTCGAAGGCGCCGGATTCGATCTCGGCGCGGATCTGCGCCATCCCACGCTCGATCTCGGCGTGGTCCTGCATGGTGATGATGCCTTGCGCGGCCAGCATGCCGGCATGGGCGAGCGAGCCTTCGATGTCGGCCTGCCACAGGCGTTTGTCGAAGAAGACGCTGGCGGTGTAGCGCTTCACGAGGTCGCTCATGGGTTCCGAGAACAGGGCGGACCAGGCTTCGGATTTCTTGTCGAGTTGGTTTTGGGTCATGGGAGCCGTTCGGGAGGCAATAATGGGCTGGTTACCCAATGTATCTGCGAATGCGCAAGCCGGCGATTTTATCGGCCACCCCATCCGCCGCGTCCTCCGACCGCACGCGCCCGTCCGCGCGCGCGCAGGCCGTGCTGTTCGACGCCTGCCAGATCGGCGTGGTGCTGCGCACCGTGGTCTTCGTCGAGGCGGTGGTGGGCGTGGCCGCGATGTTCGTCTCGGGCTCGCCCGGCGAGTGGCTGGTGCAGGCCGCCACCGTCACGGGCGGCGCGCTGCCGGCCACCCTGCTGTGGCTGGTCGCGGCCTGCGGGCTCAAGAAGCCGCTGCGGCGGCTGCCGGTTGCATGGCAGTACGCGGTGGGCGCGGTGCTGGGCGCCATCTCGGCGCTCTACGGCTGCGGGCTGCTGCGGCTCACGGGCGTGCTGGGCAGCGCGCCCTGGTTCGCGAGCGCGCTGGCCGGCGCCTTCTTCGCGGGCATGGTGATGGCGGCGATGGTGCTGCGCGCGCGCGGCCAGACACCGGCCGCCACCACCGCGCGGCTCGAGGAACTGCAGTCGCGGATCCGGCCGCACTTCCTGTTCAACACGCTCAACAGCGCCATTGCGCTGGTGCGCGAGGAGCCCGCCAAGGCCGAGACCATGCTGGAGGACCTGAGCGAGCTGTTCCGCCAGGCGCTGGCCGATCCCGGCGAATCGGGCACCCTGGCCGACGAGATCGCGCTGGCCGAGCGCTACCTCGCGATCGAGCAGGTGCGCTTCGGCGAGCGGCTGCGCATCCGCTGGGACCTCGATGCCGCGGCCAGCGACGCGCGGCTGCCGCCGCTCTTGCTGCAGCCCCTGGTCGAGAATGCGATCAAGCACGGCGTGGAGCCGAGCCCGGACGGTGCCAGGCTGCGCATCCGCACCGAGCGGCGCGGCTCGATGGTGGTGATCGAGGTGGTCAACAGCCTGCCGCCGCTGCGCTGGGCCGACCAACCGCTGCCGCGCGGCCACGGCATCGCGCTGGCGAACGTGCGGGACCGGCTGCGGCTGCTGCACGACATGCGCATGCAGTTCAGCGCCGGCATGGACCAGAAGAGCTACCGGGTGCGCATCGCGATACCCGCCGAATCATGAACGCATGCCATTGCGTGGGGGGACATGAATGAGCCTGAGGACATTGATCGTCGACGATGAAGCGCTGGCCCGCTCGCGGCTGCGCACGCTGCTGCGCGACTGCAGAGCGCCCGCGGCCGAGGTGGTGGCCGAGGCCGCGCAGGGCGCCGAGGCGCAGGCGCAGCTGGCGTCGATGAAGCTCGACGTGGTGCTGCTCGACGTGCACATGCCCGGCATCGACGGCATCGAGGTGGCGCGTGCGCTGCGCGAGCGCGCCGACGCGCCGGCCGTGGTGTTCGTGACAGCCCATGCGGCGCATGCCGTCACCGCCTTCGAGCTCGACGCGGTCGACTACCTCACCAAGCCCGTGCGCGCCGAGCGGCTGCAGCAGGCGCTGCAGAAGGCCGAGCGCTACCTCAAGGAGCGCGCCAGCGACAAGGTGGCGCAGGAGAGCGTGCTGATCCAGGACCGCGGCCGCGCCGAGCGCGTGCCGCTGGCGGAGATCGTCTACCTGAAGTCCGAGTACAAGTACCTCACGGTGCGCACGGCCGCGCGCAGCCACATCCTCGACGGCTCGCTCAACGATTTCGAGGAGCGCTATCCCCAGCGTTTCCTGCGCGTGCACCGCAACGCGCTGGTGGCGCGCAGCGCGATCCGCGCGCTCGAGCGCTACGACGACGGCGAGGACGCCGAGGGCTGGGCGCTGCGCCTGTCGACCGTGCCCGAGCTGGTCGCGGTGTCGCGCCGGCAGCTGGCGGCGGTGCGCGAAGTCATCAAGGACGCACGATGAACGACAAGGCGCGCGAGGACGACGACGCCCCGCGGCCGCCGGCCGCGCCGGAGGAAGTGCCCGCGCCCGACCTTGCGCCGCGGCCCGAGGAGCCCGTGGTGGCCGCGGCTTCGCCCGCGCCCGCGCTGCGTCCCGAGCCGCCGCCCGCGCCGAAATCCGAGGCCGATGCCGAGCGCGACCTGCCGGTGCTGCGCGTGCCGGTCGACGTGCGCAGCTTCTCGCTGGTGGTGCTCGCGGTGCTGGCCAGCGTGTTCGCGCTGCAGTGGGCGCAGTCGGTGTTCATCCCGCTGATGCTGAGCCTGCTGCTGAGCTATGCGCTGTCGCCGCTGGTCGACCGGCTCGAGCGCTGGTGGCTGCCGCGCTGGATCGGCGCGGCGGTCATCCTGCTCGGGCTCAGCGGCGCCATCGGCTGGACCGGCTATTCGCTCTCGGGCAGCGCCTCGGCGCTGCTCGATTCGCTGCCGGCCGCCGCGCAGAAGCTGCGCCAGGCCACGCGCACCGACAAGAGCACCGGCGGCACGCTCGACAGCGTGCAGCAGGCGGCCTCGCAGCTCGAGCGCGCGGCCGAGGAGAACTCGCGCGCGCTGGCACGCCGCGGCGTCGCGCGCGTGGTGATCGAGCGGCCGCCGTTCAACGTGCGCGACTACCTCTGGACCGGCACCGTCGGCCTGCTCGGCGCGGCCGGGCAGCTCACGCTGGTGGCCTTCCTCACCTACTTCGCGCTCTGTTCGGGCTCCACCTTCCGGCGCAAGCTGATCAAGATCTCGGGCTCCAGCCTCGAGAAGAAGAAGATCACCGTGCACGTGCTCGACGACATCACGCGCAACATCGAGCGCTACCTGCTGGTGCAGATCTTCACCAGCGTGCTCGTGGGCGTGGCCACCGGCCTGGCCTTCTGGGCCATCGGGCTGCAGAACGCGGCCGTGTGGGGCATCGTGGCCGGCGTCACCAACCTCATTCCCTACATCGGCTCGGTGATCGTGCTCTCGGCCGCGGGCCTGGTGGCCTTCCTGCAGTTCAACAGCCTCGAGATGGGCATCCTGGTGGCCGGCACCTCGCTGCTGATCCACACCCTGGTCGGCAACCTGCTGATGCCCTGGCTCACCAGCCGTACCAGCCGGATGAACCCGGTCGCGGTGTTCGTCGGCGTGATCTTCTGGGGCTGGCTCTGGGGCGTCTGGGGACTGCTGCTGGGCATCCCGATCACCATGGTGATCAAGGCCATCTGCGACCGGGTCGAGGACCTGCAGCCGATCGGCGAATTGCTGGGCGAGTAGGCCGCGGGCAAGGCCGTCGAGGCCCTGTGATACAAGAGCCGGACACCTGATCTTCATCGTTTCTGTTCCGGGGTAGTTCAGTGGCAGAACGCTCGGCTTGTAACCGAGAAGGCGCTGGTTCAACCCCAGCCCCCGGACCCCACTCATTTCGCATGACCATGGAAGACGATCCGTCCCTGGCGGCCGGCGGTTACTCGGCTTTCCAGCTGGCCCGCGCGCTGGCCGCGACCGAGCATGCCGACGAGACGGTGCGCCGCAACGCCGCGAAGCGCGTGCGGCAGTGGACTGCCGTGATCGAGGGGCAGCGCGGCGGCGCGATCGCCACGGGCTCGCGCACGCCGCTCAAGGACATGCCCGCCTGGGTCACGCCCGAGGTGGCGACCGGCGGGTTCGCGACCGGCGCGCTGCTGGCGGGCGGGGCGTTCCAGGCGCATGAACGCACGTTGCGCGACGAACTCGCGCCGGGCGTGCCCGAGGCCGATGCACGAGGGGCACTGAACAGCTTCTTTCTCACGGACGCGGGCCTCGAGCGGCTCGGGCTGCTGCTCGATGCGAGACGCTTCGAGGTCGCGGTGCCCGAGGAGGGCGCCCTGCTCGCGGTGGCATGGCTGCTGCGCGCTGGCCATGTGGAGCAGGCCTGGGAACTGGTGGAGGCGATCGCGCCCTGGTTCTCGCGGCTGCGCTTCTACCCGGTCGAGCTGGCCGAGGCGCGCACGCAGGGCACGCTCCTGTGGGTCGACGATGTCGCCACCGTGATGCAGCGCTTGCGCGCGGTGAAGCCGAACGCGGCGATCCTGGCGCAGAAGGAAGCCGTCGAGGTCTGGGCTCCGCTGCATGACCGCATGGCGGCGCTGCTGTTCGAGACCGTGCGGGGCGATGCCCCCCTCGCGCTGCGCACCGCCGATGGCGCCTGGCAGCGCGGCGAGGCGAACAGTTTCGTCGTGTCCGGAGGCTGGCCCTGTGCCCACTATCCCGAAGGCTGGCACGAGCGCGCCGCGATGCTGCTCGACCAGTACCGGCAGGCACGCGCGCTGCACGCGCGATGCGGGCGGCCGGAGCGCGAAGGTGACAGTTTCTTCACGCTTCGCGAAGGGTTGCGGCGCTGCGTCGAGAAGCCCGCGGCCTTGAGCGGTAGGGAGGTGGGGCGGCTGCGACTCGTTCTCGCGCGCTACCGCGCGACACACGGCCTGCCCGGCGCTGCCGAACGCCTGACGTTCAGGCAACGCCAGCGCGACGAAGCGGGCGCGCCTCCCTTCGAGCAGATCGGCCGCCAGGTTGCGCACCGGCTCGAGGCCGTGCCGCCCGAAGCGGGGCTCGACGACATCGAGCCCTTTCTGGCCCCTGTCGATGCATCGGAGGCCGCGGCGAGCGGCATCCGCGAAGGAACGACCATTCCGCACTCGGTTCGCCGCAAGCTTGCGCGCGCCCTCGAGGGAACCGCCGGCGAGCTCGTCGAGCGCGGCGCGATTCCCTCGGGCGAGGCGCTGGCCCGCGTGCTGCCTCGATGGACCGCCGCGCTGCGCGCCGCCGATATCGCCGACCCGGCGCTGCGGCGGCTCCAGTCCGCCATCGACCAGGCGTTTCGCCGTCGGCGCTCGCTGCTGCTGCTGAATCTGGAACGACAGGTGCAGCTGGCGGAACTGCCCTGGGTGGCCGCGACCGCGCGTTTCCGCGCGCCGGGTTCGGCCTCGCGCGAGGCGGCGCGGCAGGCGCTGACCGAGATCGCGCGCCTGGCCCTGACGTCGTTCCCGCAGGCGATCCTGCCGAACAAGCTGCTGCAGGAGCTGCGGGCCCTGGCCGAGATGGCCGGGCTGCCACTGCCATTCGTCGAGGAGATCGCGGCCGACATCTTCATGGGTCGGTTCTCGCCGAAGTTCCTCGAGGCCGCCAGGCTGGCCGCGGATGTCGTGGAGGGCAGCCTCTATGCCCGCTACTACGGCATCGACGGCCCGGTGTTGCGGGCGCTGCGCGCGCCGCAGGACGCCGCATCCAAGCGAGGGGCGAAGGACGCGGTCGATGTCCTGGCCCGCCTGGGCGCGTCGCGCGCGGGCATCGAGTGGCCGGCGCGGAACGTGGTGCGCAACGGCATGGTGATCGAGCAGGTGCAGGTGCTGACCACCCACAACCTGGCGCTCCTGCTTGCCGGGTCGGGCCTGCGCGAAAGCCTTGCCGCGCAACTGCCCGCGATGGCACGCCGATGCTTCGAATGGATCTGCGCGCAGCTCCAACTGCCCGCGGCGGACCGGCATGCGAGCCTGATCCGGATCAAAAGCTCGGCCTATGCCTGGCGCCAGATGGTCTTCTTCCTCTCGCAGTGCCGCGACGACGAAGTCATCGAGTTCCTGGGCTGGTCACGGGCGTGCCTGGGCGGGCAGGCGAAGGCCTTCAAGCGCCGCTTCGAGCCGATCCTTTCCGGACTGGTGGCCACCGCCACCACGGAGGACCCGCGCGTCCAGCCTTTCATGGGATGGACCGAAGGAACGCATTGGCTGATGCAGGACGACAACCCCGGCCGCTGACACGGATGCCGCCTAGGCGGTGCCGCGCGCGGCCTTCGGTTGCAGCTTCTTGACGAAGGTCGCCGCCGGCGCCAGCGGCTTGCCGTCGTGCGTGCGCAGATCGATGCGCTTCACCGGCTTGCCGCTCTCGCGCTCGACCAGCACCGAGTGCGGCTCGCCCTTGGCATAGAGGTGCTGCTCGCCCCAGTGGCGCAGCCCCACCACGACCGGGAAAAGCCCCTCGCCCCTGGGCGTCAGCAGGTACTCCTGGTAGAGCGAGCCGTCGGAGGCCGGCGCCTGGCTCAGCACGCCTTCGTTCACCAGGTTCTTGAGCCGGTCCGCGAGGATGTTCTTCGCCACGCCCAGGCTCTGCTGGAACTCGCCGAAGCGCTTCATGCCGTCGAAGGCGTCGCGCACGATCAGCAGCGACCAGCGGTCGCCGAGGATGTCGAGCGTGCGCGCCATGGGACAGGCGTCTTCCTTGAGGCTTTTGCGGCGGGCCATGGCGATGCGTTGCGGGTGGATGTGGTTGCAGGATTAAACCATCTCGGCGCCGCCTGCATGCGCGCTGCCGCAAGACCTTGCGGCGCGGTGGGGCTGGCCGGCCCATCAGGTTGCAAACAAAAACCGATCTGCCTACGATCAATAAGGTTTCAAATAAAAACCAGATAGCCGATTCGATTCCTCCCTTTGCCATTGCGCAGAAAGCCATCCATGACCGTTTCATCCGATACGCAACCGTCCCCCGCCGCCGGCATCGCCCGCGGCGCCGATGCCGTTCCCGGCCTGCGCGCCAGCCCCGTGCGCGTGGCCGTGGTGCAGTTCGACCCGCAGGTCGGCGTGGAGAACCTCGCGCGCAACAGCGCGGCCATCTACCAGCGGCTCGATGCCGCGGTCGCCAACGGCGCGCAGCTCGTGGTGCTGCCCGAGCTCGCGACCACCGGCTACTGCTTCAGCGGCCGCGCCGAGGCCTATGCCCATGCCGAGCCCGTGCCCGGCGGTGCCACGGTGCAGGGGTGGGTGTCGTATGCGGCGAAGCACGGCATCCACATCGTCGGCTGCCTGGTCGAGCAGGACGGGCTGCAGCTGTTCGACACCGCGGTGCTGGTCGGGCCCGAGGGCTACATCGGCCGCTACCGCAAGACCCACCTGTGGAACAACGAGAAGCTGTGGTTCACGCCCGGCGACGAGGGCTATCCGGTGTTCGAGACCCGGATCGGCCGCATCGGCCTGCTGGTGTGCTGGGACATCTGGTTTCCCGAGGTGCCGCGCATCCTCGCGCAGCTGGGCGCCGACATCGTCTGCGCGCCCACCAACTGGGTCTGGACGCCGCCGCCGCTGTACGACGCCAGCGGCACCTGCATGGCGGCCTACCTCACGATGACGGCGGCCCATGCCAACGGCATCTTCATCGCGACGGCCGACCGCATCGGCACCGAGCGCGGCGCGGGCTTCATGGGCAACTCGCTGATCGCGGGCACCAACGGCTGGCCGATCGGCCGCATCGCGGGGCCCGACGAGGACACCATCCTCCATGCCGACGTCGACATCGGCGCGGCGCGCTCGGCGCCGATCTGGACGCCGCTCAACGACCTGCACCGCGACCGCCGCACCGACCTCTACGACCCGCTGCTCGGCTATGTCGGTGCGCGGGCGCTGCCGCGATGAGCGAGACCTTCGGCTTCTTCGCGCGGCAGACGATCGCCGCGCTCGCGAACGACCTGCGCGCGGGCCGGCGCACCTCGGCGCAGTTGGTCGAGGCCTCGCTGGCCGCGATCGAGTCTCGGAACCCGCGGCTCAATGCCTTCGTGCGCGTGGATGCGCGGGGCGCGCGCGCCGCCGCGCTGCGTGCCGACGACGAGCTGCGGCAAGGCATCGACCGCGGCCCGCTGCACGGCATGCCGGTGGCGATCAAGGACCTGATCGACATCGCGGGCCAGCCCACCACACAGGGCTCGGCGCTGTACCTCGAGCACGTGGCGCATGACGACGCGGCCTGCGTGCGGCAGTTGCGCGCGGCCGGCGCGGTGCCGGTCGGCAAGACCACGCTGCACGAGTTCGCCTACGGCGCCACCGGCGACCGCTCGGTGCAGGGCGCGGCGCGCAATCCGCATGCGAGCGCGCGCATGTCGGGCGGCAGCAGCGGCGGCAGCGCGGTCGCGGTGGCCGCGGGCATGGTGCCGCTGGCGCTGGGTACCGACACCGCGGGGTCGGTGCGCGTGCCCGCGGCGCTGTGCGGCGTGGCGGGCTTCAAGCCGGCCCATGGCGCGATCTCGTGCGAGGGCGTGCGGCCGCTGGCCGCGTCGCTCGACCACGTGGGGCTGTTCGCGCGCGACGCCGAGGACGTGGCGCTGGCCTATGGCTGCCTGGCATCCTTCGATACGGAGGTTGCGCCCGCGACGCGCATCGGCTGGATCGTTCCTTCGCTGCTCGCGCGCACCGATCCACGCATCGCGCGCGCCGTGCGCGAACGCCTCGGTGCCGCCGGCCTGCCGGTCGACGAGGTGGACCTGCCCGCGCGGCTGCCGCAGGCGCACGAACTGTTCGAGCTCTTCTCCACGCTGCAGGCCAGCGAGGCCTTCGCCGTGCATGCGGACGATGTGGCGCGCGGCGCCGAGGCCCTCGATGCCGAGGTGCTGCAGCGCCTGCGCCGCGGCGAGGCGATCCCGGCCTGGCGCTATGTGCGCGCGCTCGCGCAGCGCGAGGCCGTGGCGCGCGCCGTGGCCGAGCTGCTGCGGCGGCACGAGGTGCTGGCGCTGCCGACCGTGCCGATGCTGGCGCCCGCCATCGGCGAGCGAATGCCCCGCATCGATGGCGCGGCCGTCGAGGTGCGCGCCGCGCTGCTGTCGCTCACGAGCCCGTGGAACCTGGTCGGGCTGCCCGCGATCAGCGTGCCCGTGGGGCGCATCGACGGCCTGCCGATCGCGCTGCAACTGGTGGCCGCGGCCGGCAGGGAAGCCGCGCTGTTCCGCCTCGCTTCCACCCTCGAAGGAGTCGCCTGACATGCCCTATCTGCAACTCGACGTGAACGGCCGCCATGCGGCCACCGACAAGCGGCGGCTTGCGCAGCGCCTGTGCGAAACCTATGCCGCGATGATGAGCGTGGACATCCGGCGCATCAGCGTCGCGGTGCGCGAGGCGGGCGAGGGCGGCGTGTGGCGCATGGTCGATGGCCAGCCGGTCGAGGTCTCGGTGCTGATGTGCGACATCCGGCGCGGCCGTTCGGCCGAGCTGCGGCTCGCGGTCGCGAAGGCGCTGTGCCGCGACTGCGCGGAGATCCTCGGGCTGCGCGAGGACCGGCTCAACGTCGAGTTCACCCAGCATGCGGGCGACGAGATGTACCACCCGACGCTGGGCGGCTACAGCCCCGAGTGGGCGCAGGGCGAGGGCGGCTGAGGACGCTCAGCGCGGTGGCCTGGCCAGCCGCGCGAAGCGCGCGATCATCAGCGGCCCGAGCAGCGCGCCCAGTCCGACCGTGGTCCATGCCGCCACCCAGGCGTGGGTGCTGCCCACGCCGAAGCGCGCCTGCCCCCAGTCGAGCGCGAGGCCGAACACCCAGGGGCTGACCGCGCCCGCGCCGAAGCCCATCACCGAACGCACCGAATAGGCCACGCCCAGGCGATGCGGCGCCACCACGTCGGCCAGCGCGGTCGAGTAGACCGAGGAGTCGGCGATCGCGAACAGGTTGTAGAGCGCGGCCGCCGCCGCCAGCAGCCACAGCGGCCAGCTCCACATCCAGCCGAAGGCGAAGGACATGCACAGGCTCGCGAGGGTGGCGACCATCATCACGCGCGCGCGGCCCCAGCGGTCGGAGGCGGCACCGCCCGCGATGCTGCCGAACACGCTGACCAGGTGCGCCAGCGCCGCGAGCGCGATGCCCGCGCCCTTCCAGGCCGCGGGCACATCGCCCGACGAGGCCACGAGGTAGGCGGGCAGCCAGGCCCACAGCGCCATCAGCTCCCAGCAATGGAAGGCATAGGCCCAGTTGCCGGCCATCGCGGGCTTGTCGCGCACCGTCTCGGCCAACGCACGCAGCGTGCTTTCGCGCGCGGCCGGCGGCGGTGCCGTGGGCAGTCGCATGCGGCGCAGTGCTGGCACGGTGAGCAGCGCGCCCACCGCGGTGCACAGCGCCGCCGCGATCAGGCCGTGGCGCCAGTGCGCGAGGCTCGCGAGCGCGGCCACCACCGCGAGCGAGAGCGCATAGCCGAGCGACGAGGCGCCGAGGAACAGCCCCATTGCGCGGCCGCGCACGGCGGATTCGGCATTGCGCGCGAGCAGCTGCAGCCCCGGCGTGTACGAGGCACCGGCGCACAGCCCCGCGAGCCCGTACAGCAGCAGCGCCGAGCGGTGGCCGCTCGCGAACAGCGCGAAGCCCAGCGCCGCGATCGCGCTGACCGCGCTGCCGAGCAGAAACACGCGGTGCGCGCCGAAGCGATCCGCGAGCAGGCCCACGGCGAACAGCGAACTCATGTAGCCCACGTGCCAGGCGCTCTGGATCGAGCCGGCCTGCGCGGCGCTCATCCGCCAGTCGACCATGGTGAAGGGCAGCACGCCGGCATAGGCCGTGACGATCATGGCCTGCAGCAGCCGGCTCGCGCAGAGCATCGCGAGCCAGCCCGGCGCGGGCAGGGTGGCCGGCGCCGCCATCAGGCCAGCGCGCGCTGCATCAGCACGGTGTCGACCCAGCGGCCGAACTTGAAGCCCACGTCGCGCAGCACGCCGACCCGTTCGAAGCCCAGGCTCTCGTGCAGCCGCGTCGAGCCCGCGTTGCCGCTGTGGCCGACCACCGCGACCATCTGGCGCAGGCCCCGTGCGGCGCAGCGTTCGATCAGTGCCGCGAGCAGCGCCTTGCCGATGCCGCGGCCGTGTTCGCCCTGCGCGACGTAGATCGAATCCTCGACCGTGTGGCGGTAGGCGGAGCGCGCGCGGTAGGCGCCGGCATAGGCATAGCCGACCACGCGGCCCTCGCGCAGCGCGACCAGGTAGGGCAGGCCCAGGCGCAGCACCTCGAGGCGGCGCGACAGCATCTGCGCCACGGTCGGCACCTGTTCCTCGAAGGAGCAGAGGTCGTGCAGCACGTAGTGGCTGTAGATGGCCTGGATCTGGTCCAGGTGCTGGGGCTCGGCGTCGGCGATCTCGACCGCGGCGGAAGCGGCGGAAGCGGAAGAAGGGTCGGAAGAAGGCATGGCGCGATCTTGACGCGCGGCGATCGATAAATGAAGCTTCGATCACCTATGCAAGCCATGAGAAAAACTTTGGAAAAACCGCTGCAGCGCTCGCTCAACCTCGACCAGCTGCGCGCCTTCGGCCTGGTGGTGGAGACCGGCAGCTTCTCGGCCGCGGCCGAACGCCTGGGCCTGACCCAGCCCGCCGTGAGCCTGCAGGTGCGCCAGCTCGAGCGCCGCCTCGCGGTCCGGCTGGTGGAGCGCGTGGGCCGGCGCGCGCGGGCCACGGCGGCCGGCAGCGAGCTGCTGCGGCATGCGCAGCACATCGATGCGGCGGTCGAGAACGCGATCGAGGCCTTGGGCGACCATGCGAGCGCGGTCGCGGGCCGCGTGCGGCTGGGCACCGGCGCCACGGCCTGCCTGCACCTGCTGCCGCCGCTGCTGCGCGCGCTGCGCGAGCAGTACCCCGCGCTCAGCGTGGTGGTGAGCACCGGCAACACCGACGACTGCGTGCGCAAGGTGGAGGAGAACAGCATCGACCTCGCGCTCGTCACCTTGCCGGCCACGGGGCGTTCGCTCGAGGTGACGCCGGTGCTCGACGACGAGTTCGTGGCCATCGGCCGCGCCGACCTCGCGCCGCTGAAGGCGCGCGTGGGGCCGGCCGACCTGGCGCCGCTGCCGCTGGTGCTGTTCGAACCCGCGGCCAACACGCGCCGGCTGGTCGACCGCTGGTTCGCGGCCGAAGGGCTGCAGCCGCAGCCGGTGATGGAACTCGGCAGCGTCGAGGCGATGAAGGAGATGGTGGCCGCGGGGTTGGGCTACGCCATCGTGCCCGGCATGGCGATGCGCGGGCGCGGCGCCCATCCCGAACTCAAGATCAGCCGGCTGGTGCCGCCGCTGTCGCGCAGCCTGGCGATCGTGCTGCGGCGCGACAAGCCGGTGGGCAAAGGCCTTCGCGTGGTGCTCGATGCGATCACGCGGGCGGGGGCCGAAGGCAAACGGCCGGGAGCGCCACGCGGGCGTCCCGGCCGTTGAAGGGAAGGCTGCCGCTCAGGCCGCCACGGCGGCGCCGCGCGCACGGCCCAGCGTGACCACGATCAGCGCCGCGACCAGCACCAGTCCGCCGCTCATCACCATGGTGCTCGAGATGCCCCAGCCGTCGACCACGCGGCCGCCGAGCAGCGCGCCCGAGGCGATCGCCACCTGGAAGCCGCTGACCAGCAGCGCCTGGCCGGCCTCGGGCGCATCGGGCACGGCCTCGAGCATCCAGCCCGTGAGCGCCACCGGGATCAGGCCGAAGGCCACGCCCCAGATCACGACCACCACCGCGCCGGCCACCATGCCGGTGCCCAGCAGCGTCGACAGGATCAGCGCCGTGGCCAGCAGCAGCGCGGCCAGCAGGGTGGTGCCGCGCACGCTGCGCGCCACCATGCTGCCGCCGAGGAAGGTGCCGAAGAAGCCCACGGCGCCGTAGACCAGCAGCAGCGTGGTCACGCCGTTGGGGTCGAGGCCGAAGACCTGCTGCAGCAGCGGCTTGAGGTAGGTGTAGGCGGCGAAGTGGCCGGCGATGAAGAACAGCACCGCGAGCAGCCCGACCTGCGCCATGCGCCGCGTCAGCGGGATCAGCAGGTCGCGCGCGCCGATGGCGCGTGCCGAGGGCAGCGGCGGCAGCAGCCACAGCTGCACCAGCAGCACGGCGCCGGCCAGCGCGCCGGTGGCGGCGAAGGAGGCGCGCCAGCCGAAGGTGGTGCCGAGGAAGGCACCGGCCGGCACGCCGAGCACGGTGGCGGCCGACACGCCGGCCAGCACCAGCGACATCGCGCGCGCCTGCTGGGCCGGCGGCACCAGTTGCGTGGCGGCCGGCGGCGCGAAGGTCCAGAAGCCGCCCACGCACAGGCCGAGGATCAGCCGCGCGATCAGCATCGTGGCGAAGTTGGGCGCGAAGGCCGCGAGCAGGTTCGAGGCGATCAGCGCCACGGTGAGGCCGATCAGCAGGGTGCGGCGGTCGAGCCGGCCCGAGGCCACGATCAGGCCCGGCCCCGCGAAGGCCGCGAGGATGCCGGGCATGGTGATCATCAGGCCCGCCGTGCCGTTGGAGACGTTGAGGGTGCTGGCGATGTCGGTGAGCAGGCCGATCGGCATGAACTCGGTCGAGACCATGGCGAAGGAGCCGACCGAGAGCGAGCCGACCGCGAGCCAGGTCGAGCGCGAGGTCTTCGCGGAATCGGGCGGCAGCGCGTCGATGCAGGGGGCGCCGCTGGGTGCGTTCATCATGAGGAGGAAGTCCGGTGGGCATCGGCCGGCACGGCGGTCGATGCTTGTTGCAAAGGGCTTCGCAGTGTGGTCGCACGGGCGCCCGCGACAAAGGGGCCGCGCGGCAGTTGTCAGTTTCCCGGGGGCGAACAATCGAGGGGTTTGCGTGTCCTCGACCGCACGCAGGCGGCGCATTGCCGTCCATCGACGGCAATGCGCGCTCAGGGCTTCGGCGGCGCGCCTTCGGCGAACGAGGGCAGGTCCTCGCCGCAGGCCATCCACGGCACGTCGTGCGAGCGCCAGATGTGCTGGCTGGGCCGCACGCCGGGATCGTCGTCGAGCGAGCCCACGCGCAGGATCACCTGCGGCTGGGCCACCCACTCGGCCACCAGATGGCTGCCGCAGCGGCGGCAGAAATGGCGCAGCTTGCCGGGCGTCGACTCGAAGGCCGCGAGCGCGTCGTCCTGGCCGCGCAGCCAGCGGAAGTCGGCGCGGTCCACGCGCGCCGTGCTCGCGAAGGCGGCCGCATGCGCCTTGCGGCAGGTCCGGCAGTGGCAGTGGCCGATCGGGCCCGCGAGCTTCGCGGCCTCGTAGGCCACGGCGCCGCAGAGACAGGAGCCTTGCATGCCGTGCCTCCTCAGCCCGTGTTGCGCAGGCCCGCGGCCACGCCGTTGATCGAGATGTGGATGCCGCGCTGCAGCCGCTCGCCGCCGTCGCCCGCGCGGTAGCGCCGCATCAGCTCGACCTGCAGGTGGTGCAGCGGGTCGATGTACGGGAAGCGGTGGCGCACCGAGCGCTGCATCTCGGCATTGCCCTCGAGCCGCTGCTTGGCGCCGGTGATCAGCGTGAGCGCATCCGAAGTGCGGTGCCATTCGGCATCGATCATCGAGAACACCTTCTGGCGCAGCTTGCGGTCGCTCACCAGCTCGGCATAGCGCGAGGCCAGCGCGAGGTCGCTCTTGGCGAGCACCATGTCCATGTTCGACAGCAGCGTGCGGAAGAAGGGCCACTGCGCGTACATGCGCTGCAGCAGCGCCTGGCGCTCCTTGCGGCCCGCGGCATTGCCGGCGGCCGCGAGGAACTGCTCCACGCCCGAGCCGAAGCCGAACCAGCCCGGGATGGTGAGGCGGCACTGGCCCCAGCTGAAGCTCCAGGGCACGGCGCGCAGGTCGTCGATCTTGTGGCTGGGGTTGCGCGAGGCGGGGCGCGAGCCGATGTTGAGCTCGGCGATCTCGCGGATCGGCGTGGCGCTGAAGAAGTACTCGCCGAAGCCCGGGGTCTCGTAGACCAGCTTGCGGTAGGCCGCCATGCTCGCGCTCGAGAGCTCGCCGGCCGCCGA
The DNA here is from genome assembly GCF_057809595.1 of Variovorax sp. FG153. Classification (NCBI taxonomy): domain Bacteria; kingdom Pseudomonadati; phylum Pseudomonadota; class Betaproteobacteria; order Burkholderiales; family Comamonadaceae; genus Variovorax; species Variovorax sp. FG153. Next base: position 77,995 of record NZ_JBMDKG010000030.1, on the reverse strand, counting down.
CAGGAAGGTGGCGGGCGCCGACTTGCCCTGCGGCAGCAGCGTGGCCTCGAGCGTGGCGGCCACCAGGGTCTCGAGGTTGCGCCGGCCGATCTCTCGGTTGGCGTACTTCGAGCCGATGACCTCGCCCTGTTCGGTCAGGCGGATCTGGCCGCGCACCGTGCCCGGGGGCTGCGCGAGGATCGCCTGGTAGCTCGGGCCGCCGCCGCGGCCCACGGTGCCGCCGCGGCCATGGAACATGCGCAGGCGGATGGGGTTGGCCTTCTTCCTGTTGAGCTCGTCGAACAGCGCCACCAGCGCGATGCCGGCGCGGTAGAGCTCCCAGTTGCTCGTGAAGATGCCGCCGTCCTTGTTGCTGTCGCTGTAGCCGAGCATCACGTCCTGCTCGGCGCCCGAGCGCTCGATCAGCGCCTGGATGTTCGGTAGCGCATAGAAGGCGCGCACGATCGGCGCGGCATTGCGCAGGTCCTCGATGGTCTCGAACAGCGGCACCACGATCAGGTCGCAGGTGGCGTCCTTGTCCATCGCGCCGCGCAGCAGGCCCACTTCCTTCTGCAGCAGCAGCGCCTCGAGCAGGTCGCTCACGGTCTCGGTGTGGCTGATGATGTAGTGGCGGATCGCCGCGTTGCCGTAGCGCGCGCGGGCCACGCGCGCGGCCGCGAAGATCGCGAGCTCGCTCTTCGCGAGCGGCGAGTAGTCGGCATCGGGCACGCGCAGCGGGCGCGCGTCGTCGAGCAGCTTGAGCAGCAGCGTCTGCTTGGCTTCCTCGGCCAGCGAGGCGTAGGCGGGCTCGATACGCGCGGTGGCCAGCAGCTCGGCGATCACGGCCTCGTGCTTGTCGGAGCTCTGGCGCAGGTCGACCGTGGCGAGGTGGAAGCCGAACACCTCGACCGCGCGGATCAGCGGCTTGAGGCGCGGCGCGGCCAGCAGGCTGCCGTGTTTCTCGCCGAGCGAGTCCTCGATGGTGCGCAGGTCGGCGAGGAACTCCTCGGCCGTGGCGTAGGGGTTCTGCGGCGCCACCGCGTGGCGCGCGGCCTCGCCGCCCGTGAGCTCGCGCAGCGTGGCCGCGAGCCGCGAATAGACGCCGGTCAGCGCGCGGCGATAGGGCTCGTCCTTGCGGTGCTCGCTGGTGTCGGGCGAACGCTCGGCCAGCGCCTGCATCTCGACCGAGACGTCGATCAGGGTGGCCGAGAGCGACAGTTCGCCGCCCAGGTAGTGCACCTCGGTGAGGTAGTGGCGCAGCGCCAGCTCGGCCTGGCGGCGCAGCGCGTACTCGAGGGTCTCGGCCGTGACGTTGGGGTTGCCGTCGCGGTCGCCGCCGATCCACTGGCCCATGCGCAGGAAGGTCGCGACCGAGGGCGTCTGGCCGCCCTGCGCCAGTGCCTTCTCGAGGTCGGCGTAGACGCGCGGGATCTCGCGCAGGAAGGTGGCCTCGTAGTAGCTCAGCGCGTTCTCGATCTCGTCGGCCACGGTGAGCTTGGAGAAGCGCAGCAGGCGCGTCTGCCACAACTGCGTGACGCGGATGCGGATCTGCGCCTCGTTGTCGGCGAATTCGAGCGGCGACAGCGCGTCGGTGCCGCCGGCATAGGCCTGCTGGCGCAGGCGGATCTCGTCGCGCGTGGTCAGCAGCAGCGCGATGGCGCGCTCGGCGTCGAGGATGCTCTTGCGCTGCACCTCGGTCGGGTGCGCGGTGAGCACCGGCGACAGGTAGCTGTGGGCCAGCGTGGCCACGATCTCGTCGGGCTTCACGCCGGCCTTGCGGATGCGCGCCAGCGCGGTCTGCAGGTCGCCGTCGGCGCTTTCGCCGGCGCGTTCGGCCTCGGTGCGGCGGCGGATCAGGTGGCGGTCTTCCGCCAGGTTGGCCAGGTGGCTGAAGTAGCTGAAGGCGCGGATCACGCGCACGGTCTCGGCCGCGGTCAGGCTCTTGAGCAGGTTCTTGAGCGCGCGGTCGGCGGTCTGGTCGGCATCGCGGCGGAAGGCCACCGACAGCGTGCGGATCTTCTCCACCAGTTCATAGCTCTCCTTGCCCTCCTGCTCCCGGATCACATCGCCGAGGATGCGGCCCAGCAGGCGGATGTCGTCGATCAGCGGCTGGTCTTCGGCTTGCCTGCGCTTCGGTGGGGCGGCAGGGGTCTTGCTGGCTTTCATTCGATGTTGTTCCTGGAGACTTGGAGTGCTGTTGGAATGGAGCGTCGCCGCCGTTGCTGCGGCGCAACATGCTAGCATCCCGCCGGTTTCTGTTCATGTACTTTTCGGGGGCGGTTTTGAGCAATATCGTGATTGCCACGCGCGAAAGCCGGCTGGCCTTGTGGCAAGCCGAGCACGTGCAAGCGCTGTTGCAAGACAAGGGCCACACGGTCCGCCTGCTGGGCATGACCACGCGTGGCGACCAGATCCTCGATCGCACCCTGAGCAAGGTCGGCGGCAAGGGCCTGTTCGTGAAGGAGCTCGAGCTCGCGCTCGAGGAAGGGCGTGCCGACATCGCGGTCCATTCGCTCAAGGACGTGCCGATGGAACTGCCCGAGGGCTTCGTGCTGGCCTGCGTGCTCGAGCGCGAGGACCCGCGCGACGCGCTGGTGTCGCCGCGCTATGCCTCGCTCGACGAACTGCCGCGGGGCGCCGTGGTCGGCACCTCGAGCCTGCGCCGCGTGATGCTGCTGCGCGCGCGCCGGCCCGACCTGCGCATCGAACCGCTGCGCGGCAACCTCGACACCCGCCTGCGCAAGCTCGACGAGGGCCAGTACGACGCCATCGTGCTCGCCGCCGCGGGCCTCAAGCGCCTGGGCCTCGAGCAGCGTATCCGCATCGCCTTCGAACCCGAGACCATGCTGCCGGCCGCGGGCCAGGGCGCGCTGGGCATCGAGGTGCGCGCCGACCGCGCCGACCTGATCGAACTGCTGGCGCCGCTCGCGCACAGCGGCGACTGGCTCGCCACCGCCGCCGAGCGCGCCGTGAGCCGCGCGATGGGCGGCAGCTGCTCGATGCCGCTGGCCGCGCATGCGCGCTGGCAGCCCGACGGCAGCCTGCGCATCGACGCCGCCTGGGGCGACCCCGAGGGCGCCGAGCCGATGCTGCAGGTGAGCGCGCGCGCCGAGGCCGGCGATCACGCGCAGGCCGATGCGCTCGGTTTGCACGCGGCCTCGCTGCTGCGCGACGCGGGCGCCCACTGAGGCGCGTGGGAACCGTGGCGACGACCGTCCTCGTGACACGGCCGGCGCGCGAGGCTCCCCCGTGGATCGATGCCCTGCGCGACGCGGGCTTCGACGCGCGTGCGCTGCCCTTGATCGAGATCGCGCCGGTCGCCGATGCCGCGCCGTTGCGCGCGGCCTGGAACGACGCCCATGCGGCGCGCATGTTCGTGAGCGCCGCGGCGGTCGACCGCTTCTTCGAGGCCAACGCCGGCGCCGCGCCGCCAGCCGGCTGCCGCTTCTGGGCCACCGGCCCCGGCACCGCGCGCGCGCTGCAACGCAACGGTGTTCCGCCCGAGGCCATCGACACGCCAGCGGCCGACGAAGGCCGCTTCGATTCCGAAGCCCTGTGGGCGATCGTGGGGCCGCGGGTCGTGCCCGGATTGCGCGTGCTGATCGTGCGCGGCGGCGACGCGCAGGGCCTTCCCGCGGGCCGCGACTGGCTCGCGCAGGCGCTCGACGCTGCGGGCGCGCGGCGCGAGACCGTGGTGGCCTACCGCCGGCTCGCGCCCGTACTCGACGCCGCGCAGCGCCGGCTGGCCGGGGAGGGCGCGGCGGGCCGCGCGCTCTGGCTCTTCAGCAGTTCCGAGGCGATCGCCAACCTGCGCGCCGCGCTGCCGGCCACCGATTGGCGGGCCGCGCGCGCCATCGCCACCCACCCGCGCATCGCGCAAGCCGCGCGTGGCGCGGGTTTCGGCACGGTGCGCGAGAGCGCGCCGCTGCTGGAGGCGCTGGTTGCGTCGATAGAATCCCTCGCATGAGCGCCGTGCCTCCGTCCGACGAGTCTTCTTCCGCCTCCGCCGCACCCCAGGCACCCGTGCCGGCTCCGCTGACGACTTCCTCCCAATCTCCCGCCGCCCTCGCCGCGGCCGCCACCACCCTCACGCGCATCGGCCTCGGTCTGCTGGCCCTGGTCTCGCTGGGCGCGCTGCTGACGTCGATCACGCTGTGGCAGAAGGTCGGCAACATGAAGGAGCAGCTCGCGCGCCAGAGCAGCGAGGCGCTGATGCAGTCGCTCGAGGCGCGCACGCTGGCACGCGAGGCCAAGGACACGGTGCGCGACACCGCCGCGCGCGTGGCGCTCACCGAGACCCGGGTCGCCGAGGTCGCGCTGCAGCGCTCGCAGCTCGAGGAACTGATGCAGAGCCTCTCGCGTTCGCGCGACGAGAACCTGGTGGTCGACATCGAATCCACGCTGCGGCTCGCGCTGCAGCAGGCGCAGGTCACGGGCAGCGTCGAGCCGCTGCTGGCCGCGCTGAAGGCCGGCGACCTGCGCATCGCGCGCGCCGCCCAGCCACGGCTGGCGCCGTTGCAGCGCGCCATGCAGCGCGACGCCGACCGGCTGCGCAGCACCGCCAGCGCCGATGGCGGCGAGGCGCTGCAGAAGCTCGACGAACTGATGCGCGGCGTGGACGACCTGCCGCCGCTCAACGCGGTCGCGATGCGCGGCACCGGCCTCAATGCCTGGCAGTCCGACCCGGTGCCGGCCGACGCGCCCTGGTGGGAGCGCGCGCTGCTCACGGTGCGCAACGAGGCGCGCTCGCTGGTACGCGTGGGCCGCATCGAGCGGCCCGAGGCGATCCTGCTGGCGCCCGACCAGACCTACTTCCTGCGCGAGAACCTCAAGCTCAAGCTGCTCAACGCGCGCCTGTCGCTGCTGTCGCGCCAGGTCGACGTCACGCGCAGCGAGCTCGCCACCGTGGCCGCCTCGCTCAACCGCTATTTCGATCCCGCGTCGCGCCGCACGCAGGCGGCCGCCACGCAGTTGCAGCAGCTGCAGGCGCTGGTGAAGACCACCGAGCCGCCGCGCATCGACGACACGCTCGCCGCCCTGGCCACCGCCGCGGCCGGACGCTGAGGAGGCAGGGCTTTCCATGCGCGCCGCACTCTGGCTCCTCGCGCTGTTCGCCGTCGCCGCGGCTGTCGCGCTGTTCGCCGGCAACAACCAGGGCACGATCACCGTGTTCTGGCCGCCCTGGCGGGTCGATCTCTCGCTCAACCTCGTGCTGGTGATCCTGCTGACGCTGTTCGTGCTGCTGCACGCGGCGCTGCGCGCGCTGGCCGCGCTGTTCTCGCTGCCGACGCAGGCGCGCCAGTGGCGCATGCAGCAGAAGGAACGCATGCTGCATTCGGCGCTGCTCGATGCGATGGTGCAGCTGATCTCGGGCCGCTTCTCGCGCGCGCGCAAGGCCGCGCAGGCCGCGCTCACGCAGGAGAAGACCCTGGCCGCGCTCGGCGCCAGCCTGCCGCAGGCGCAGCAGGTGCGCGTGCTGTCGCACCTGCTCGCGGCCGAGAGCGCGCAGGCGCTGCAGGACCGCCCGGCGCGCGACGCCCACCTGCAGCAGGCGCTCAACGAGAGTGCCGACCGCAACCTGCTGGCCAGCCCCGAGACCCGCGAGGGCGTGCAACTGCGCGCCGCGCGCTGGGCGCTCGAAGACCGAGATCCAGCCGCCGCGCTCGCGCGGCTCGAGGAACTGCCGCAGGGCGCGCAGCGCCGCACGCTGGCGTTGCGGCTGCGGCTGAAGGCCGCGCGCCAGGACCGCCGCACGCTCGAGGCGCTCGAAACCGCGCGGCTGCTGGCCAAGCACCGTGCCTTCTCGGAGGCCGCCGCGCAGAGCATCGTGCGCGGGCTCGCGACCGAGCTGCTGACGGGCGCGCACGATCCGGCGCAGCTGCTGCGTGCCTGGTCCGAACTCGAGACGGCCGAACGCGAGATGCCCGAGGTCGCCATCCACGCCGCGCAGCGCATGGTGCTGCTCAAGGGCGACCTGCCGGTGGCGCGCGGCTGGCTGCTGCCGGTCTGGGAGCGCATGGTGTCGGTGCCGCGCGGTCTCGGCGACGCGCTGCGCGTCAAGCTCGCGCTGGCGCTCGAGGCGGGGCTCGATCCCGTCGATGCCGACTGGCTCGCGCGCATCGAGAGCGCCCAGCGCAACAACCCGCGCGATGCCAACCTGCAGTACCTCGCGGGCATGGCCTGCATGAAGCGCCAGCTCTGGGGCAAGGCGCAGCAGCTGCTGTCGCAGGCCGGCATGGGGCTGCAGGATCCCGAGCTCTACCGTCGCGCCTGGCTCGCGCTCGCGCAGCTGGCCGAGGACCGCGGCGATGCCGAGCAGGCCGCGCTGGCCTGGCGCAACGCGGCGCAGATCGAGAACCACCCGGTTTCGTTGCGATAGCTCAGGGACGCGAGGCACAGGCGACCGCCGGCCGCCTGCTTCCGCCGTGGAAGGCCAGCGCGCTCAGCGCCGCGAGCATCCACACGCCGAGCGCGCCGTAGAGCATCACCCCGCCGAAATTCCGCAGCAGTGCCGCGTGGGCGATGGTGCCCGAGGGGTCGAGCGCGGCAAGCGCCGGAAACTCCCGGTGCAGCGTCGCGAGGTGCCCGGCCGCGATCCGCTCGGCGAGCGCGGGCAGCGACACGGCCAGTTCCGGCAGCGCGCGGCGCAGCGCGTCGGCGATGCCCGCGAGCAGCAGGAAGCCCATCAGCGCGATGTTGACCGCCAGCGTGATGAGCCGCGCGCTCATGTCGATGCCCGAGGCCATGCCGGCGCGGCTCGCGGACACCGAGCCGGTGGTGGTGTTGGTCACCGGCGTGTTGATCACGCCCAGGCCGAGGCCCGCCAGCAGGCAGCCCGGCAGCAGCGTGAGCCAGCTCGCGTCGGCGGCGCCGCTGCCCCAGCGCATCAGCAGGAAACCCGCGCCGATGGCGAACAGGCCCGCCGGGATCACGATGCCGGCGCGAAAGCGCGTGGCGAGCCGCTCGCCCAGCGGCGGCGCGAGCAGGGTCGGCAGCGTGTAGGCCAGCAGCGCCGTGCCCGCCTGCACCGCGTCGTAGCCCAGGCCGGCCTGGAAGTAGATCGGCAGGTAGATCATGAAGGGCCAGAAGCTGAAGTTCATGCCGACCGAGCCGAGGATCGCGCCCGAGAACGCGCGGATGCGGAACACCGAGAAGTCGAACATCGGATGGGTGCGGCTTCGCTCGATCGCCACGAAGGCCGCCAAGCTCGCGGCCGCGGCGCCGAGCAGGGCCAGAGCCGCCGCGCTCGCGAAGCCGAGCCCGGGCCCCTGCGTGATGTAGCCCGTGAGGCCGAGCACCGCGAGCGACAGCGTGACGATGCCCGCGAGGTCGAGCCGCTTCGCCTCGGGGTCGCGCGACTCGCCGATGCTGACGGCGGCCAGCAGCCAGGCGATGGCGGCCAGCGGCGCATGGACCAGGAACACCCATTCCCAGCGCCACAGCGCGGCGATCGCGCCGCCGACGATCGGCCCGAAGCCCAGGCCGACGCCGAATACCACGCCCCAGATCGCGAAGGCCCGGCTGCGCTCGCGGCCCTCCTGGAATTGATGCGAGAGGATGGCGATCTGGCAGATCAGCATGGTGCCGCCGCTCAGGCCCTGCAGGAAGCGCGCGCCGATCAGCAGCGGCGCGCTCGGCGCCAGCCCGCAGGCCAGCGAGGTGAGGCCGAACAGCAGCAGGCTGATCGCCAGCACGCGCTTGCGACCGTAGCGGTCGGCCAGCGTGCCGGCCGCCATCAGCACCGTGGTGCAGGCGATGGTGTAGGCATTCATGATCCATTGCATGGCCTCGAAGTCGGCGTGCAGCGTCTTCTCGAGCGTGGGCAGGATCACGGGAATGCTGGAGATCTCGAGGCCGAACATCGCGGCGACGAGGCAGAGGGCGACCAGCGCGAGGCGGTTGCGTGCGGTGGGTGAGAGGGTCATGGGGCGTCCGGTTGGCGCGGCGCGGCGAGGAGGCCGGCCGTGAGGAGCGCGATTCTGGGCAAAGGGTCTTCATGAGGGAAATGATTTAATTTCGTGAGATTCATTAATCTCCATCACTACTCGAACGACCCGCCCGCCCCGCCATGGACTTCGATCCCACCCTGCTGCGCGCCTTCGTGGCCGTGAAGGAGACCGGCAGCTTCACGCGCGCCGCGCAGCGCCTGCACCTGACGCAGTCGGCCATCAGCCACCAGATCCGCCGGCTCGAGGAGCAGGTGGGCCGCGCGCTGCTGCACCGCACGACGCGCCGCCTCACGGTGACGGAGGACGGCGAGGATTTCCTGCGCTATGCCGAGCAGATCCTGACGACGCTCGATGCCATGACGCAGCGCTTCCAGCCCTCGCCGATCTCGGGCGTGGTGCGTTTCGGCGCACCCGACAACTTCCTGGGCGAGCGCCTGGCGCCGCTGCTGTCGCAGTTCGCGCGCGCCTTTCCGTCGGTGCGCATGGAGGTCTGCGTGAGCATGCACGTCGACCTGCGCGCGGCGATCAAGGCCGGCGAGCTCGACCTCGCGGTCGTGATGTCGCCGCCCGAGGTGGAGGAGGGCACGCGGCTGCGGCGCACGCAGCTGGTCTGGGCCGCGGCCGAGACCTTCGAGCCGCCCAGGGGTGGCTCGCTGCCGCTGGCCTTCTTTCCCAAGCCCTGCGTCTACCGGCAGGTGGCCGGCTCGGCGCTCGACCTCGCCCCGATCGACTGGCACGTGGTGTTCACCTCGGCCAGCCCGCAGGGCATTCGCGCGGCGGTGCTCGCGGGGCTCGCGGCAACGGTGATCACGCGCGAGGACGTGGAGCCGGGCATGAAGATCGTCGACGGCCGCTATGGGTTGCGGCCCTTGCCGAGCGTGGACTTCTCGCTGATCTGGAGCGAGAACGGCCGCACGCCCTGCGCCTGCCGCTTCGGAGAGCTGATCCTCGAGATGCCGGCCCCATGAAAAACGGCGCCCGAGGGCGCCGTCTTCATGGCAGTCGAGCGGATGCTCAGAGCGCGCGTTGCTCCGGCTGCGCTTCGCCAGCGGGCTGCTCGAACGGCAACGTCATCGCGGCCAGTTCGCGGCGGGTTTCGACCAGCACCAGCGGGCCTTCGTCGAGCACGATCACCGGCGGGCGCTCGCGCGGCACATGGACCGGCTTCGGCTCGGCGGCGATCGCGGCACGCGCCTGCGCGATGCGTTCGGCGTCGGAGTTGACCCACTGCAGGCCCGAGCTCTGAGCGATCTGCGCGAGCTCGTCGAGCGGCAGTTCGAAGGACTGGACCTTCGGCAGCGCGCGGCCGTTGGCGGCCGGCTGCGGAGCGCTCGCGCGTTCGACCACGATCGGTGCCGCGGGCGCCGCGGGTTGCTGCGGCTGCTCGAAGCGCGCTTGGGGTGCGGGCTCGCGCACCTGCGGCGCGGCGACTGGGGCTTCGGCGACGACCGCGACGCTGTCGGCGGCCTGGGCCACCGCTTGCTCCGCGAACGGCTGCGGCTGGCGCGCGACGGGCGCGTCCTGCAGGTTCTGCGCCTCGGCGGGCGCGCCTTCGAAGGCGGCCACGGGTTGCTGCGCTTCGCCTTCTTCGCGCGGGGCGCGTTCGCGGCGGTCACGGCCGTAGCGGTCGCGCGAACGGCCGCGGCGCTCTTCGCCGTCGCGGCGCGGTGCCTGCTCGGCGCCGTCCTGCGGTGCGGCTTCGCGGCCGGCTTCGGCGTCGGCCGATGCGGCGGTGGCGGCTTCGCCTTCCTCGTTGAAGCGCGGCTGGCCGTCGTTGCGGCGCTCGCGGCGGCCGTCGTTGCGTTCGCCACGCGGGCCACGCTCTTCGCGGCCGTTGCGCGGCGCACGCTCGGTGCGTTCGCCCTGCGCGGCGTTGCCGTCTTCGCCGGCGGCTGCTTCGCTGCGCGGCGCTTCGCCGTTGAGGTTGCGCTCGCCGCGTTCGCTGTTGCGTTCACCACGTTCACCACGTTCACCACGTTCACCACGTTCACCGCGCTCGCCGCCACGCTCACCCCGTTCGCGACGGGCGCGCGGTGCGCGTTCGCCGCCAGCCGTGCCTTCCTCGCCCGGCACCGCGTTCGGTGCGAGTTGCTGGGCTTCGAGGCTGACGCCTTCGAGCGCTTCGGCCGGCACGTTGCGGCCTTCGCCCTCGCGGCGTTCGCCGCGACCGCGGCGCTGATCGCCCTCGCGCGGCGGACGGCCTTCGCGGTTGTTCTCGCGCGGCTGGCCATCGGCGCGCAGCTCGGCGCTGCGGTTGTCGCGACCTTCACGGCCCTCGCGACCGCCTTCGCGGCGCTCGCCATTGCGGCCGCCGCCACGGCGTTCGCCGTCGCGGTTGCCCGAACGGGCACCGTTCTCGCCACGGCCTTCGGCATTGCGGCCTTCGCCGCCGCGGCCGCCACGGCGCTGTTCGCCGTCGCGTCCACCGCGCGCTTCGCCATCGCGGCCCGGACGGCCGTCACGGCCTTCGCGGCGCGCGGGCTTCGGCGGCTCGACCGGAATGGCCGAGGGCGCGGGTGCCGGCGCGGCCGCCGGCGTGCCGCCGCCGAACCAGCTCTTGATGCGGGCGAAGAAGCCCAGCTCGGCCGGCGCGGGCGCCACCGCCACGGGCGGTGCGACCGGCGCGGGTGCGGCGACGGGCGCGCGCACCGGCTCGGGCTTGACCGGCACCACGGGTGCCGGCGCGTCGGGCAGCACGCCCTTGATGACCGGCGTCTGCTTGTTGGTGGGTTCCTGCGAACGGCGCGTGACCGAGGTCGGATCCTCGATCTCGTCGGCCATCTTGTAGCTGGCCTCGATGTGGTCGAGGCGCGGGTCGTCGTGCTTCAGGCGCTCGAGCTTGTAGTTGGGCGTCTCGAGCGTCTTGTTCGGCACCATCAGCACGCTCACGCGCTGCTTGAGCTCGATCTTGGCGATCTCGGTGCGCTTCTCGTTGAGCAGGAAGGACGCGACTTCCACCGGCACCTGCACGTGCACGGCGGCGGTGTTGTCCTTCATCGACTCTTCCTGAATGATGCGCAGGATCTGCAGCGCGCTCGATTCGGTGTCGCGGATGTGGCCCGAGCCGCCGCAGCGGGGGCAGGGGATCGACGAGCCTTCGCTCAGCGCCGGCTTCAGGCGCTGGCGGCTCATCTCCATCAGGCCGAACTTGCTGATCGAGCCGAACTGCACGCGCGCGCGGTCCTGGCGCAGCGCGTCGCGCAGGCGGCTTTCGACCTCGCGGCGGTTCTTCGACTCGTCCATGTCGATGAAGTCGATGACGATCAGGCCGCCGAGGTCGCGCAGGCGCATCTGGCGCGCCACTTCGTCGGCGGCTTCGAGGTTGGTGCGGGTCGCGGTTTCCTCGATGTCGCCGCCCTTGATGGCGCGGGCCGAGTTCACGTCGACCGAGACCAGCGCCTCGGTGTGGTCGATCACGATGGCGCCGCCCGAGGGCAGCTGCACGGTGCGGGCGTAGGCCGATTCGATCTGGTGCTCGATCTGGAAGCGGCTGAACAGCGCGGCGTCGTCGCGGTAGCGCTTCACGCGGGCGGCATGCTCGGGCATGACGTGCGCCATGAATTGCTGCGCCTGGTCGTAGATGTCGTCGGTGTCGATCAGGATGTCGCCGATGTCGTGATTGAAGTAGTCACGGATCGCGCGGATCACGAGCGAGGATTCCTGGTAGATCAGGAAGGCGCCCTTGCCGCCCTTGGCCGCGCCGTCGATGGCGCTCCAGAGCTTGAGCAGGTAGTTCAGGTCCCACTGGAGTTCGGGCGCCGAGCGGCCGATGCCGGCGGTGCGCGCGATGATGCTCATGCCCTTCGGGTACTCGAGCTGGTCCATCGCCTCCTTGAGCTCGGCGCGGTCGTCGCCCTCGATGCGCCGCGAGACGCCACCGCCGCGCGGGTTGTTCGGCATCAGCACGACGTAGCGGCCGGCCAGCGAGATGAAGGTGGTGAGGGCCGCGCCCTTGTTGCCGCGCTCTTCCTTCTCGACCTGGACGACCAGTTCCTGGCCTTCCTTGATCACGTCCTGGATCCGGGCCTGGCTGGCCGAGACGCCTTCGGCGAAGTATTGCTTGGAGATTTCCTTGAACGGCAGGAAGCCGTGGCGGTCCTCGCCGTAGTCGACGAAACAGGCTTCGAGGCTGGGCTCGACGCGGGTCACGACGGCCTTGTAGATGTTGCCCTTGCGCTGTTCGCGTCCCTCGATCTCGATTTCGTAGTCGAGGAGCTTCTGCCCGTCGACGATGGCCAGGCGGCGTTCTTCGGCCTGCGTGGCATTGATCAGCATCCGCTTCATGATGCGTTGTCCTTATATGTATCGTTCTACCGGCCCTGGAGGGCCAACGATGCACGGACGACGCCCGCGAAACTTGGGGAATTGCCGCTTGGCTCCGGATGCTGGGTGCCGCGGCGCGCGAGCGCGAGCGGCCGTCTCGAGCGTCAGCTCGGTGACGACAGCCGGAGTGGGGGCGCGTGGATGGGGGCGAGCCCTTCGTGGTGCTGAGAAGCTGTCTGTTCGACAACTCGTTGCGCAAGGGTGGCGCGCGGTTCTGGCGATTCGATGCCCGAGGCCGCTGGTCGGGACCAGGTCAGCCAGCGCAGGCACATTTGAATCAGCAGCATCAGCACAAAGGGACTCGCTTCGATCCGCCGGCAGCTGAAGGCTGCAGGCTGGTATTCCGTATCGGTGTTTCGTGGGTGTCGGCTTGACTTGGGCGTCTGGCCTGCCACTTTGCGCAGTTGCGCGGGGTTTGCAGGCTCGTCGCCAAAGCGGCATCGACCTCGCAGCGCCGCCGGGGTGTTTGACAGCAGTGCTCTAAACTTCTGTCTAATCAAGCACTTACACGACCGCGCTGGTGAAAAACATTATAGGTGCGAAGCAAGCCCCCGCGGCTAAGGAGTTTGCCGGACAGCCGGCGGCCATCCGCTTGCTCACGATCGATGCCGAGTCGGCCGGGCAGCGCCTCGACAACTTCCTCTTCCGCCATCTGAAAGGCGTGCCGAAGACCCACGTCTACCGGATCATCCGGTCGGGCGAAGTGCGCATCAACAAGGGGCGGGTGCAGGCCGAGACCCGCGTCGAGGCCGGCGACGTGGTGCGGCTGCCGCCGATCCGCGTGGCCGAGCGCGCCGAGGAGGTCGCGAGTGCGGCGCCGGCGCGCGAATTCCCGCTGCTGCTCGAGGACGAGGCCGTGCTGGCCGTCGACAAGCCCGCCGGCGTGGCGGTGCATGGCGGCAGCGGCGTGAGCTTCGGCGTGATCGAGCAGCTGCGCACCGCGCGCCCGGGCGCGAAGTTCCTCGAGCTGGTGCACCGGCTCGACCGCGAGACCTCGGGCATCCTGCTGGTCGCCAAGAAGCGCAGCGCGCTGGTGGCGCTGCAGGAGCAGTTCCGCGAGCGCGAGACCGGCAAGACCTACCTGGCGCTGGTCGAGGGTGCCTGGCCCGCCAACAGGAAGGTGCTCGACGCGCCGCTCGCCAAGTACCTGCTGCCCGATGGCGGCACCGGCGCCGGCGAGCGCCGCGTGCGCGTGGTGGCCAAGGACCATCCCGACGCGATGCGCGCCGTGACGCTGGTGCGAGCGCTGGCCACGCTGTCGCTGCCCGGCGATGCCACGCCGATGTCATTGCTCGCCGTCACCATCAAGACCGGCCGCACGCACCAGATCCGCGTCCACCTGGCGTCGGCCGGCCATCCGATCGCCGGCGACGACAAGTACGGCGAATCCGAGCGCCGGCGCGCGCTGCAGAAGCTGGGCCTCAAGCGCATGTTCCTCCACGCCTGGCGGCTGCAGTTCAACCATCCCGCCACCGGCGAACGCGTCGCACTGCAGGCCGAGTTGCCGCCCGAGCTGCGCTCGCTGATGCCGCCCGCCGCGCTCGACGCGATGGCGCTCCACCCCACGCCCACGACCCCATGACCGAACCTCTCGCCAACGACCGTCCCCCGCGCTTCGACCTGATCGCCTTCGATTGGGACGGCACCCTCTACGACTCCACGCGCCTGATCGTGCGCTGCATCCAGGCCGCCGTGGTCGACGTCGGTGGCGCCAAGCCCAGCGAGGACGACGCCGCCTGGGTCATCGGCCTCGGGCTGGCCGAGGCGCTGGCGCGCGCCGCGCCCGACGTGCCCAAGGAGAAGTACCCCGAGCTCGGCGCCCGCTACCGCTATCACTACCTGCAGCACCAGGACGACATCGTGCTGTTCGACGGCGTGCTGCCGATGCTCGATGCGCTGCGCGCGCGCGGCCACAAGCTGGCCGTGGCCACGGGCAAGTCGCGCCGCGGCCTCAACGAGGCACTGAAGACGGTGGCGCTGCGCGACCGCTTCGACGCCTCGCGCACCGCCGACGAGACCTTCGGCAAGCCGCATCCGCGCATGCTGCTCGAGCTGATGGAGGAACTGGAGGTGCCCGCCGAGCGCACGCTGATGATCGGCGACACCACCCACGACCTGCAGCTGGCGGTGAACGCGGGCTGCGCCGGCGTGGGCGTGAGCTACGGCGCGCACGAGCCCGACAGCTTCGCCGAGTTCAAGCCGCTGCACATCGCGCATTCGATCGCCGACCTGCGGGACTGGCTGCTGCGCAACGCCTGAATCGGGACAATGGGGTCATGAGCGACGACAGCATTCCACTGTGCAGTTCGGCCGACCTGGCCGAGGGCGGCCGGGCCGTGTCCTTCGACGTGGTCTACGGCGGCGAAACCTGCCGCGCCTTCGCGGTGCGCTTCGAGGGCCAGCCGCATGCCTACCTCAACCGCTGCAGCCATGTGGCGATGGAGATGGATTTCCAGCCCGACCGCTTCTTCGACGACACAGGCCAGTGGCTGCTGTGCGCCACCCACGGCGCCGTGTACCGGCCCGACACCGGCGAATGCGCGGGCGGCCCGTGCCGCGGCGGCCTGGTGAAGATCGCGCTGAGCGAACGCGACGGCGTGGTGCACTGGCATACTGCCTGGAACCTCCAACCCTTCAATTTCTAGCATGCGCCGCGCTTCGCGACTGCCTGTTCGCCCGCCGCTCCCATGAACGACCAGAACCGCACCGATCCCCAGGGTTTCGAGCCTTTCGAGCCGAGCCCGCCCTCGCTTTCGTCCTCGACCGACCCCCAACGCACCATGTCCAAAGATCCCACTCAGCGCGCCGGCTGGGAACGCGCCACGCTCGAGAAGCTGGCCTTCGCGGCCCTCAACGAGCAGAAGGCCACGCGGCGCTGGAAGACCTTCACGCGGCTGGCCTGGCTGGCCTTCTTCATCTTCCTGGCCTGGTTCGCGCTGTCGCGCGGCACGCCGAGCACCGCCAAGACCACGGCCCACACCGCGGTGGTCGAGATCAAGGGCGAGATCGCCAACGGCGGCGATGCCAGCGCCGAGTTCGTCGTGGCGGCCATGAAGTCCGCCTTCGAGGACGACGGTGCCAAGGGCGTGGTGCTGCTGATCAACTCCCCGGGCGGCAGCCCGGTGCAGGCCGGCATCATCAACGACGAGATCAAGCGCCTGAAGGCCAAGTACAAGAAGCCGGTCTACGCCGTGGTCGAGGAAACCTGTGCCTCGGCGGCCTACTACATCGCCGCCGGCGCCGACAAGATCTACGTCGACAAGGCCAGCATCGTGGGCAGCATCGGCGTGCTGATGGACGGCTTCGGCTTCACCGGCGCGATGGAGAAGGTCGGCGTCGAGCGCCGCCTGCTGACCTCGGGCGAGAACAAGGGCTTCCTCGACCCCTTCAGCCCGCTGAACGACGCCCAGCGCGAGCACGCGCAGAAGATGCTCGACCAGATCCACGAGCAGTTCATCGGCGTGGTGAAGGCCGGCCGCGGCGACCGCCTCAAGCTCGACACCCCGGGCCTGTTCAGCGGCCTGTTCTGGAGTGGCGAACAGGCCGTGAGCTACGGCCTGGCCGACCAGCTCGGCAACGTCGACTACGTGGCGCGCGAGGTGATCAAGGCCGAGGAGGTCATCGACTACACCCGCCGCGACAACGTGGCCGAGAAGCTGGCCAAGAAGTTCGGCGCCGCCATGGGCGACGCCACGATCCGTTCGCTGAAGTCGGTGCCGGCGCTGCGCTGAAGCCTGCGCGGCCTCAGCGGGCCGGCTGGTCGGCCGCGGCGTAGCGCGCCGAGGCCGCCAGCGCGATCGCGAACACCACCACCACGTAGAGCGCCGCCGTCAGCGAGGTGGCGCGCGCGATCAGCCCGATGACCGCCGGGCCCGCCATGAAGCCCAGGTAGGCGATCGCCGAGACCGCCGCGATGCCGCGCGCCGGCTCCACGCCCGGCACCTTGGCCGAGGCCGCGAACAGGATCGGCACCACGTTCGCGAAGCCGATGCCCACGCCCGCGAAACCCACCAGCGCGAGCCAGGGCCAGTCGGTGAGCAGCGCGAGCGTCATCGCCGCCGCCGCCAGCAGACCGCTGCCGCGCAGCAGCACCGCGGGCGCGAAACGCGCGCGCAGCGCGTCGCCACCGAAACGCGCCGCCGCCATGGCGGCCGAGAAGCTCGCATAGGCGAGGGCGGCCTGCTTCTGCGGGCTGCCCAACTCCTGCTGCAGGTAGAGCACGCTCCAGTCGTAGATCGCGCCTTCGGCGATCAACCCCAGTGCCGCGAGCACGCCCAGCACCGCGAGTGCGCCGCGCGGCAGGCGGAAGCCGTGATCGGCCTCGGCCGCTCCGGGCGTCGCGGGCGGCTTCGGCAGCATGCGCGTGGCCGAGAGCGCGACCAGCGCCACCATCGCGGCAGACACCAGCAGCAGATGGTTCTGCGGGGCCAGCCCGGCCGCGAGCGCCGCGCTGCCACTGGCCGCGCCGGCCATGCCGCCGAGGCTGAACATGCCGTGCATGCCGCTCATCAGCGGCTTGCCGTCGCGCAGCTCGAGTTGCGCGGCCTCGGTGTTGATCGCCACGTCGAACACGCTGGTGACCAGGCCGAACACCGCGAGCAGGCCCAGCAGGGCGGCGTAGCCTGGCATCGCGACCAGGCCGCAGAGCAGCAGCGCGTAGACGCAGCCGCACAGCGCGGCCATGCGGCGCGGCCCGTGGCGGCCGATCCAGCGGCCGGCGCTGGTCAGGCCGTACATCGCGCCGGCGCCGGCCGCGAGCATCGCGAGGCCGAGCTGGGCCTCGTCGATGCCGTAGTGCCCCTTGACCGTGGGCACGTGCACGCCCCAGGTCGCGAAGATGAAGCCCGAGGCGAAGAATTGCGCGCGCGAGGCCCAGCGCGTGGCGGCGGTCACGGCCATCGTCAGCGCCCGATCGCGAACACGGCGGGCAGGCGTTCGTCGACGCCGGCCGGCGGCTTGTTGGCGCGCCAGCCCTTGATGGTTTCGCTACGCAGGTTCGCCTCGGCCAGCGTGAGCCCGCGCGCCACCGCCAGCCGCGTGTTGTGCTGCAGCGTCTGCACCAGGGCCTGCAGCAGCGCGGCGTTGCGATAGGGCGTCTCGATGAACAACTGGGTCTGCCCGGTCTTGAGGGCCAGCGCCTCGAGCTCGCGGATGCGGCGCTGGCGCTCGTCGGCGTCCTGCGGCAGGTAACCGACGAAGGCGAAGTTCTGGCCGTTGAGGCCGCTGGCGGCCAGCGCCAGCAGCAGCGAGACCGGGCCGATCAGCGGCACCACCGAAATGCCCAGATCGTGCGCCGCGCGGGCCACCGACGAGCCCGGATCGGCCACGGCCGGCATGCCGGCTTCGCTGAGCAGGCCGATGTCGTGGCCCTCGAGCGCCGCGGCCAGCAGCGGGCGGGCGTCGAACTGGCCGGCGTGGTCGCCTTTCTTGTGCACCTCGCGCGGCAGTTCCTGGATCACCTGCGCCTGCAGCGGCGCCGCCAGCGGGGCCACGGCGTCGATGCGCTTGAGGTAGGCGCGCGCGGACTTGGCGTTCTCGCAGATCCAGTGCGTGATGCCGGCGGCGGTCTGCAGCGTGCCGAGCGGCAGCGCGTCCTGCAGCGGGGCCTGGGTGTCGCAGCCGAAATCGAGCGGCGCCGGCACGAGGTAGAGCTTGCCGCGGCTCACAGCAGGTCGATCCCGGCGGCGCGCAGCATGCGGGCGGTGCGGATCAGCGGCAGGCCCACCAGCGCGCTGGGATCGTCGCTGTCGATGGCCTCGAGCAACGCGATGCCCAGGCCTTCGCTCTTGGCGCTGCCCGCGCAGTCGTAGGGCTGCTCGGCCAGCAGGTACTGCTCGATCGCGGCGTCGCTGAGCTCGCGGAACACCACGCGCACGGGTGCCAGGTCGCGCTGGACGAAGCCGGTGGCCTGACAGACCACCGCCACTGCGGTCTGGAAGACCAGCGTCTGGCCGCGCATGCGCCGCAGTTGGGCGGTGGCGCGCGCATGGTCGCCGGGCTTGCCGAGCGACTCGCCGGCCAGGTCGGCCACCTGGTCGGAGCCGATCACCACGGCGTCGGGGGAGCGGGCGGCCACGGCGTTGGCCTTCTCGAGCGCGAGCCGCTGGGCCAGGGCCTGCGGGGCCTCGCCGGCCCGCGGCGTTTCGTCGACTTCGGGCGCATGCACCTCGAAGGGCAGGCGCAGGCGGGTGAGCAGCTCGCGGCGGTAGCGCGAGGTGGAGGCGAGGATCACGGTGCGTTGCATGCGGCGATTGTGAAGGAGGCGCCGCAACCCTTCGGGTCGGCCCGACGGGCAAGCCGGCGTCGGCGCGCTAGACTGGGGCGGATGAAGAGAGAATTTGCCCCCGGCCGGCTCGATGTCGCCGGCTTTGCCGCCGCGGCGGCCACCCTGTCCGCCGACGATCCGGTGCGCAACTACACCCGGCTGGTCGACGAGATGGCGGCCGAAGCCCCCGATGCCGTGGTGCACTGGGAGGCCGACGGCGAGCAGCGCGTCGGCGCGGACGGTCGCGAGGAGCCCTGGCTGCATCTGACGGCCGAGGCCACGGTGCCGCTGGTCTGCCAGCGCTGCCTGTCGCCGGTCGACACGCCGGTGCAGGTCGACCGCTGGTTCCGCTTCGTGGCCGACGAGGAGACCGCGGCGGCCCAGGACGAGGACTCGGAGGAAGACCTGCTGGTCGCGAGCCGCGATTTCGACCTGCATGCGCTGATCGAGGACGAGCTGCTGATGGAGATTCCCGTCATGCCGGTGCACGAGGTGTGCCCCGCGCCGGTCCGGCTCTCGGCCGTCGACCCCGATTTCGAGTCGCCCGACAAGGAGCGCGAAAACCCCTTCGCCGTGCTCGGGGCGTTGCGTTCGCGCAAGCCCGGGCAGGGCGACTAGCCCGATCCGGGCAGTCTGGGCTATAATCATGGGCTTCGCGCGCGCCGCCGTACGCAGCAGTGCGGGTTTCGGTCAAGAACCTCGGAACCTGGGCATGTCCTTCATGCCGCCTCACTGCTTCAGCCTGAGCCCGCATCCTCTCACCCACCTTACCGTCCAGGAGCCATCATGGCCGTCCAGCAAAACAAGAAGTCGCCTTCCAAGCGCGGCATGCACCGTTCCCACAATGCCCTGGGCGTGCCCGGCATCGCCGTCGAGCCGACCACCGGCGAAACGCACCTGCGTCACCACATCAGCCCCAACGGTTTCTACCGTGGCCGTCAGGTGCTCAAGAACAAGTCCGAAGCCTGATTTCGCACTCCAAGGCCAAGGCCCGAAGCTACTTTTTTTGTAGCATCGGGCCTTTGTTTTGATGGCTACGCCTTCCTCTTCCCCGGCTTCCACTGCTGCGCCTTCGGCAATCACGCTCGCCGTCGATTGCATGGGGGGCGACCATGGCCCGCGCGTCACGCTCGCGGCCTGCCGTGCCTTTCTCGAGCGCCATCCCGAGGCCTCGTTGTTGCTGGTCGGCGCCCCCGCCGCGCTGGCCGGCTTTGCCGCGCATCCCCGCGCCCGGGTCGTTCCGGCCAGCGAGGTGGTCGGCATGGACGATCCGATCGAGATCGCGCTGCGCAAGAAGAAAGACTCGTCGATGCGGGTCGCGATCCAGCAGGTGAAGGATGGCGCGGCCCAGGCCGCGATTTCCGCCGGCAACACCGGCGCGCTGATGGCGATCGCGCGCTACCTGCTCAAAACGCTCGATGGCATCGACCGGCCCGCGATCGCGCCGCAGTTGCCCAACGCGAAGGGTGGCGCCACCACGGTGCTTGACCTTGGCGCCAACGTGGATTGCGATGCCGAGGATCTGCTTCAGTTCGCCGTGCTCGGCTCGGCGCTGGTGTCGGCGCTGACGGGCAACGAGTCGCCTTCGGTCGGCCTGCTCAATGTGGGCGAGGAAGCGATCAAGGGCAGCGAAACGATCAAGAAGGCCAGCCAATTGCTGCGTACGGCAGCCAACTCCAAGGATTTGAACTTCTACGGCAACGTGGAAGGCAACGACATCTTCAAGGGCACGACGGACATCGTGGTCTGCGATGGCTTTGTCGGCAACGTGGCGTTGAAGGCCAGCGAGGGCGTGGCTTCGATGATCGGCGAGTTCATCCGCGTCGAATTCTCGCGGAGCATTTTCACGAAGATTGCTGCTATCGTTGCTTATCCGGTTCTAAAAGCGTTCAAAAGCAGGTTGGATCACCGTCGTTACAACGGCGCGGCGCTGTTGGGCCTGCGTGGGCTGGTTTTCAAGAGCCATGGTTCGGCCGACGAGACGGCTTTCGGCCATGCGCTGGATCGCGCTTATGATGCCGCTCGCAACAACCTGCTCGACCGCGTTCGGGCCCGCATCGCCCACGCCGCGCCTTTGCTCGCGCGGCAGGAATCGGCGGCGACGGCCGACGCGGTCTAGCTTCACGTTTTGATGAGCCCATATTCACGCATCACCGGCACCGGCAGCTACCTGCCGCCGCGCCGGGTGACCAACGACGATCTCGCCAAGGAACTGGCGGCGCGCGGCATCGAGACCTCCGACCAGTGGATCGTCGAGCGCACCGGCATCCATGCGCGCCATTTCGCGGCGCCCGACGTGGGCAGCAGCGACCTCGGCCTGCATGCCGCCCGCCATGCCCTCGAGGCAGCCGGGCGCAAGGCAACCGATGTCGACCTGATCATCGTCGCCACCTCGACCCCCGACATGGTGTTCCCCTCGTCGGCGGCCATCCTCCAGAACAAGCTCGGCATCGCCGGCTGCCCGGCTTTCGACGTGCAGGCCGTGTGCAGCGGTTTCGTCTATGCGCTGACCGTGGCCGACGCGATGATCCGCACCGGCAGCGCGCGCTGCGCGCTGGTGATCGGCGCCGAGGTGTTCTCGCGCATCCTCGATTTCAACGACCGCACCACCTGCGTGCTGTTCGGCGACGGCGCCGGCGCGGTGGTGCTGGAAGCCAGCGACGAGCCCGGCATCCTGGCGACCGACCTGCATGCCGACGGCAAGCACGTCGGCATTCTTTGCGTGCCCGGCCACGTGTCGGGCGGCAACGTGCTCGGCACGCCGCTGCTGCACATGGACGGCCAGGCGGTCTTCAAGCTCGCGGTGCGCGTGCTCGAGGAAGCCGCGCGCGCTACCCTGGCCAAGGCCGGCAAGACCGAGGCCGACATCGACTGGCTGATCCCGCACCAGGCCAACATCCGCATCATGGAAGGCACGGCCAAGAAGCTGAAGCTGCCGCGCGAGCGGCTGGTCGTCACGGTCAACGAGCACGGCAACACGTCCGCGGCCTCGATTCCGCTGGCGCTCGACGAAGCGGTGCGTTCCGGCAAGGTGAAGAAGGGCGAAACCCTCATGCTCGAAGGCGTGGGTGGCGGTTTCACCTGGGGCGCGGTGCTGCTGAATCTGTAGTTATTAGTGGGCGAGACAGCCGGTCCTGCCTTGGCGGGCCGCGCGACGTGACGCATACAACAATGAAATCCTTTGCTTTTGTCTTTCCGGGTCAGGGTTCGCAGGCGGTCGGCATGCTCGATGCCTGGGGCGATCACCCGGCCGTGGCCGAAACGCTGCGCGAAGCCTCCGAAGCGCTCGGCGAAGACATCGCCGCGCTGATCAAGACCGGCCCGAAGGAGGCGCTGGCGCTCACGACCAACACCCAGCCCGTGATGCTGGTGGCCGGTGTCGCCGCCTGGCGCGCCTGGCTGGCCGAAGGCGGCGCCACGCCGTCGGTGGTGGCCGGCCATTCGCTCGGCGAATATTCGGCGCTGGTGGCATCGGGCGTGCTGACGCTTGCGCAGGCAGCGCCGCTGGTGCGCTTCCGCGCCCAGGCGATGCAGCAGGCCGTGCCGGTCGGCACCGGCGCCATGGCTGCCATCCTCGGGATGGAAGCCGCCAAGGTCATCGCCAACTGCCAGGAAGTCACCGCCTCGTTCGGCGCCGGCAGCGCCGAAGTGGTGGAGGCCGTGAATTTCAACGACCCGATGCAGACCGTGATCGCTGGCAGCAAGGCGGCGGTCGAGAAGGCCTGCGAGACGCTCAAGGCCAACGGCGCCAAGCGTGCGCTGCCGCTGCCGGTGTCGGCCCCGTTCCATTCGAGCCTGATGAAGCCCGCGGCCGAGGCGCTGCGCGAGAAGCTGGCCTCGGTGACGCTGGCCGCGCCGCAGATTCCGGTGCTCAACAACATCGACGTGGCGGTCGAGACCGACGCCGACCGTATCCGCGACGCGCTGGTGCGCCAGGCCGCCGGCCCGGTTCGCTGGGTCGAAAGCGTGCAGGCCTTGAAACTGCGCGGTGTAGCCGCCATCATCGAGTGCGGTCCGGGCAAGGTGCTGGCCGGCATGGCCAAGCGCATCGCCCCCGAGCTCGAAGCCGCGTCGGTGTACGACCCGGCCACGCTCGCCGACGTTCGACAATCGCTCGCCGGCTGACCGGTGCCAGGCCCCAAGACCTTCTTCTTTTTATGAGCATTCCCAAATTCGAAGGGCAAGTCGCCCTGGTCACCGGCGCATCGCGCGGCATCGGCGCGGCCATCGCCCTGGAGCTCGCGCAGCGCGGCCTCAAGGTGGTCGGCACCGGCACCACGGAAGAGGGCGCGTCCAAGATCACCGCCATGCTCAGCGCCTACGACGGCCGCGGCCGCGCGCTGAACGTGAACGACGGCGCGGCCGTCGAGGCGCTGATCGACGAGATCGTGAAGGCCTACGGCGCGATCCACGTGCTGGTCAACAACGCCGGCATCACGCGCGACACGCTCGCGATGCGCATGAAGGACGACGACTGGGATGCGGTGCTCGACACCAACCTGAAGGCCGTCTTCGGCCTGTCGCGCGCCGTGATCCGCCCGATGATGAAGCAGCGCTACGGCCGCATCATCAGCATCACCAGCGTGGTCGGCGCCTCCGGCAATGCCGGCCAGGCCAACTACGCGGCCGCCAAGGCCGGCGTGGCCGGCATGACGCGCGCGCTGGCGCGCGAGCTCGGCAGCCGCAACATCACGGTCAACTGCGTCGCCCCCGGTTTCATCGAGACCGACATGACGGCCAGCCTGCCCGAAGCACAGCAGCAGGCGCTGCTGCAGCAAATCCCGCTGGGCCATCTGGGCAAGCCCGCCGACATCGCGCATGCGGTGGCGTACCTCGCATCTCCCCAGGCCGCCTACGTGACGGGGCAGGAACTGCACGTCAACGGCGGCATGCACATGTAGCCGCAAGGCGCCAAGCTTTTCGTCGTGCCGGGCCTGCGGGGAAGCTCGCAATCCGCCCGGCTAAAATCCACCGGTTACCTACAACCCTCAGAGGGAATCAAATGAGCGATATCGAAGCACGTGTCAAGAAAATCATCGCCGAGCAGCTCGGCGTGGAAGAGTCCCAAGTGACGAACGAAAAGGCTTTCGTGGCCGACCTCGGCGCTGACTCGCTCGACACGGTCGAACTCGTGATGGCACTCGAAGACGAATTCGGCATCGAGATCCCCGACGAAGACGCCGAGAAGATCACCACGGTGCAAAACGCCGTCGACTACGCCACCAAGAATCAAAAGGCCTGATCGGCCCCAACTGACGACACTGCGGCGGCCGGCGGTCTTTTCCCAGATCCGCATGCGCCGAACGCACGTCGTCCAGCGCTTCCAGAAAGGTTTGCCGGCATGACCAAACGCCGCGTCG
This sequence comes from Variovorax sp. FG153, assembly GCF_057809595.1. Taxonomy (NCBI): domain Bacteria; kingdom Pseudomonadati; phylum Pseudomonadota; class Betaproteobacteria; order Burkholderiales; family Comamonadaceae; genus Variovorax; species Variovorax sp. FG153. The sequence continues at coordinate 54,119 of NZ_JBMDKG010000030.1, read as the reverse complement.
TCGTGACCGGACTCGGTTGCATCGCTCCCGTCGGAAACACGGTGGCCGATTCCTGGGCCAACCTGTTGGCGGGAAATTCGGGCATCGCGAACATCACCGCGTTCGATGCGAGCGCCTTCGCCTGCAAGTTCGCGGGCGAGGTGAAGGGTTTCGACATTGCCCAATACATCTCCGAGAAGGAAGCGCGCCACATGGACCGCTTCATCCACCTCGGGATGGCCGCCGCGATCCAGGCGGTGCAGGACAGCGGGCTCAAGACCGGCGAGGAACTGCCGTACGAGGAAGCGGTCCGCATCGGCTGCAACATCGGTTCGGGCATCGGCGGTCTGCCGATGATCGAGGCCACGCACGGCGAGCTGGTGAACCGGGGCCCGCGCCGCGTGTCGCCATTCTTCGTGCCGGCGTCGATCATCAACATGATCTCGGGCCACGTGTCGATCAAGTACGGCTTCAAGGGCCCGAACATCGCCGTGGTCACCGCCTGCACCACCGGCCTGCATGCCATCGGCACCTCGGCGCGCATGATCGAGTACGGCGACGCCGACGTGATGATCGCGGGCGGCGCCGAGTCGACCATCTCTCCGCTCGGCATCGGTGGCTTCACCGCGCCGCGCGCGCTCAGCACGCGCAACGACGATCCCGCCACGGCCTCGCGCCCGTGGGACAAGGACCGCGACGGCTTCGTGCTCGGCGAGGGTGCCGGCGTGGTCGTGCTCGAGGAATACGAGCATGCCAAGGCGCGCGGCGCCAAGATCTACGCCGAAGTCGCGGGCTTCGGCCTGACGGGCGATGCGTACCACATGACGGCGCCCGACGTCGACGGCCCGCGCCGCTCGATGGTCATGGCGCTCGCCAATGCGGGCGTCAACCCCGATCAGGTGCAGTACCTCAATGCGCACGGCACCTCGACGCAGCTCGGCGACCTCAACGAGACGAACGCGATCAAGAACGCCTTCGGCGACCATGCGAAGAAGCTGGTCGTGAATTCGACCAAGTCCATGACCGGCCACCTGCTGGGCGGCGCGGGCGGCATCGAATCGGTGTTCACGGTGCTGGCCCTGCATCACCAGAAGAGCCCGCCGACGATCAACATCTTCAACCAGGATCCGGAGTGCGATCTCGACTACTGCGCCAACGAGGCGCGCGATCTGAAGATCGATGTCGCGGTCAAGAACAACTTCGGCTTCGGCGGCACCAACGGCACGCTGGTGTTCAAGCGCGCTTGAGTCTTCACCTCCCATGCACGGCGCACCGTCGGTGACCTATCCGGTGGGGCGCTCGCGTGGCGCTGCCCGCCTCCTGACCGTGGTCTGGGCCCTGGGCGCGCTTTGCGCCGGGGCATCCTGCTACTTTTTCGATAGCGTCGGCTGGCGCCACGCGCTGTTGTTGCTCAGCGTGCTGTTCGCGGGCGCGGCCGCAGGCATCGGCCTGCGCCGCGACGGAGCCGGTTTTCTTCATTTCGACGGCCGCGTCTGGTCGCTGGCGCCCGCGGCCTCCGACGCCGCGGACCCGGCGCGCTCGGTCCTGGCGGCGCGCGCTTTCGTCGCGCTCGACCTGCAATCGCTGCTGCTGTTGCGCCTGAGCGAGCCGGGCCGGCCGCAGCGCTGGCTCTGGGTCGAGCGGGAGGCGATGCCCGAGCGCTGGCGCGATCTGCGCCGTGCGGTATATTCGCGCCCCCCCGCTGCCGACACCGGCGGCGATGTCTGGCGCGCGACCGCACCCGCCGACGCACCTTGAAATCCCCCTCTCGATGACCACGTCCCCGCCGCCCGTGCCGCCGGATTCCGGCCTGACCGACGCCGCGGCGGCGCCGCGTCCGGGCGAGGTCGACTTCCAGCTCGTGCAGCGCACGGTGGCGGGCGACCAGAAGGCCTTCGAACTGCTGGTCATGAAGTACCAGCGCCGCATCGAGCGCCTGATCGGGCGCATGGTGCGCGACGTCGACCTGGTCGAGGACATCGCGCAGGAAACCTTCATCCGCGCCTATCGTGCACTGCACCAATTCCGCGGCGAGGCGCAGTTCTACACCTGGCTCTACCGGATCGCGGTGAACACGGCGAAGAAGGCGCTGGTCGACATGAAGCGCGACCCGACCATCTCGGAAAGCGCCCTGCGGCCGTCTTCCGAGGACGACGATGAAACTTACCGTCCGGGAAACGAACCAACCACCGACGAAACCCCCGAATCCGTCATGGCGGCCAACGAAATCGCGGCCGCGGTCGAGTCCGCCATGGAAGCGCTCCCCGCGGAGTTGCGCCAGGCAGTCACGCTGCGCGAGATCGAGGGCATGAGTTACGAAGAGATTGCCGAGGTCATGGATTGCCCCATCGGCACCGTGCGTTCCCGGATCTTCCGTGCGCGCGAGGCCATTTCGGCCAGGGTCAAACCGCTGCTCGACAACCAGTCGGGCAAGCGTTGGTAAGCAAAATCAGGTGAACGAAATGAATCAGACGATGACGGTTCGAGAACAGGTGTCGGCGCTCGCGGATGGTCATTTGCAGGGCGACGAGTTCGCGCAGGCCATCGACAGGGTCTGCGGCGACGAGGAATACCGCGCGGCGTGGCAGGCCTACCATGTGGTGGGCGACGTGCTGCGATCGGGTTCCACCACGGCGTGCAGCGACGGCAATGCCTTCCTCGCGCGCTTCCAGCAGCGGCTGGCGGCCGAGCCGGTGGTGATCCGGCCCGTGGCGGCCGTTCCCGAAGCCCAGGTGGTGCCGCTCCAGCGCCGCGCCGACGCGGCCAACGAGCCGGTCTTTCGCTGGAAACTCGTGGCCGGCGCCGCCTCGCTGGTGGCCGTGGCCGCCATCAGCTGGAGCTGGGTCGGCAGCGGTGTCGTCAACGGCCCGGCCGGCGCCCAGCTCGCGCAGCAACAACCCGTGTCGGGCCCGGTGCTCGCATCGGCTGCACCCAGCGGCGTGCAGCAGGCCTCGACGCTCACGCCCACGCGCGTGATCGTGGGCAACGGCAAGCCGCAGGTGATGCTGCGCGATCCGCGCCTGGACCAGTTGCTCGAGGCGCACCAGCAGGCCGGTGGGGCCTCGCAGATGCCTTCCGGTTTCCTGCGCAACGCCACCTTCGAAGGACCCACGCGCTGAGCGCGCGACACCGCCTCCTTCCCTGCCAATGACCGTTCAGATGCCGATCTCCGCACGCGCGTTCGTGCTCGTGCTTGCCGCCTTTTGCCTCGCGCAGATCGCCTCCGCGCAGACCCGTTCCAGCGCGGCGAACACCCGGGGCGCGGCATCGGCCCAGGCGGCGGGCGAGCCGCCCGGCATGAGCGTGACCGAGTGGCTGCAGCGCATGCACGCCGGCGCGCGCCAGCGCAACTACGTCGGCACCTTCGTGGTGTCCGCGCCCGGCGGCGACCTGTCGAGTGCGCGCATCTGGCATGTGCGCGACGGCGAGCAGCAGATCGAGCGCATCGAGGCGCTGAGCGGCCCGCAGCGCTCGACCTTCCGCCGCAACCAGAGCGTGATGACCTTCCTGCCCGAGGCGAAGGTGGTGAAGGTCGAGAAGCGCGAGAACCTGGATCTCTTTCCCAACCTGCCCGACAAGCAGGACTCGTCGATCGGCGAGTTCTACGACGTGCGGCCCATCGGCAAGGACCGCGTGGCGGGCTTCGATGCCGACGTGGTGCAGCTGAATCCGCACGACGGCCTGCGCTTCGGCTATCGCATCTGGAGCGAGCGCCGCACCGGCCTCGTCGTCAAGCTGCAGACGCTCGACGACCAGTCGCGCGTGGTCGAGCAGTCGGCGTTCTCCGAGCTGCAGCTCGACGTGCCCGTGAAGGCCCAGGCGCTGGCCCAGATGATGGCCAACACCGCGGGCTACCGCATCGAGAAGCTCGAGCTCGAGCGCACCAGCGCGCAGGACGAGGGCTGGACCCTGAGCGCGCCGGTGGCAGGCTTCAAGCCGCGCAGCTTCTTCCGGCGGCCCGCGGCCGACGGCGACAAGAATGCCGCGACGCAGGACCGCACCGTGCAATGGATCTTCTCCGACGGCCTTGCTTCGGTGTCGCTGTTCATCGAGCGCTACGACGCCAAGCGCGCGCCGCGCGACGGCGTGCTGACCATTGGCGCGACGAATGCGATCCGCAGGCGCCTGCCCGAGCCGGCCAACGACTGGTGGCTGACCGCCGTCGGCGAGGTACCGCAATCGACCCTCGACGCATTTGCCCAGAGCCTTGCACGCACGCGCTGACGGGCGCGAATTGCATGGAACCAAGTCCATGGTTCGACTCATAGTCTTTGTTGTTGCAACCGCTCTTTGATCTTTTGAAAGAAAACCCATGATGTTCAAAGTCGAGGGACACAAGCTCCGTTCCTGCCTCTTCGCATTCGGCCTGGCGTGTTCCGTCGCCGTGGGGTTCCTGCCGGCGGCGCCGGCCAGCGCGCAGACGCGCGGACTGCCCGATTTCGCCGACCTCGTGGAGCAGGTCGGTCCCGCGGTCGTCGGCATCCGCACCGTCGAGAAGGTGTCGACGCGCGGCAGCGGCGAGATGGACGAGGAGATGCAGGACTTCTTCCGTCGCTTCTTCGGCCAGCCCCTGCCGGGCAATCCGCGCCCGGGGCCGCGCCAGAACCGTCCGCAGCAGCAGCCGCAGGAAGAAGAGCGTCCGCGCGGCGTGGGCTCGGGCTTCATCCTCACGGCCGACGGCTATGTCATGACCAACGCGCACGTGATCGAGGACGCGTCCGAGATCATCGTCACGCTGACCGACAAGCGCGAGTTCAAGGCCAAGCTCGTCGGCGCGGACAAGCGCAGCGACGTCGCGGTCGTGAAGATCGAGGCCACGGGCCTGCCGGTGGTGAAGATCGGCGACATCTCGAAGCTGCGCGTGGGTGAATGGGTGATGGCGATCGGCTCGCCGTTCGGCCTCGAGAACACCGTGACCGCGGGCATCGTGAGCGCCAAGCAGCGCGACACCGGCGAGCTGGTGCCGCTGATCCAGACCGACGTCGCGATCAACCCGGGCAACTCGGGCGGCCCGCTGATCAACCTGCGCGGCGAAGTGATCGGCATCAACAGCCAGATCTACTCGCGCTCGGGCGGCTACATGGGCATCTCGTTCTCGATCCCGATCGACGAGGCGATCCGCGTCAGCGACCAGCTGCGCACCACCGGGCGCGTGTCGCGCGGCCTGATCGGCGTGTCCATCGGCTCGGTCTCGAAGGACGTGGCCGAGTCCATCGGCCTGGGCAAGGCGCGCGGCGCGCTCGTGAGCGCCGTGGTGCCGGGTTCGGCGGCCGAGAAGGCCGGCGTGCGCGAGGGCGACATCATCACCAAGTACGGCGACAAGGTCATCGAGACGCCGAGCGACCTGTCGCGCTCGGTGGCCAGCACCAAGCCGGGCGTCAGGAGCACGCTGACCGTGTTCCGCAACGGCGCCTCGCGCGAGCTTTCCATCACCGTGGCCGAGGGCGATGCCGAGGCCAAGCCCGCCAAGAAGCCGGCCGATCGCGAAGAGCCGCAGGCGAAGCCCTCCGCGGCGGGCAAGTCGCTCGGCCTCGCGGTCAGCGACCTGACCGAGGCGCAGAAGAAGGAGCTCAAGGTCCGCGGCGTGCGCATCGACGCCGCCACCGAGGCCGCCGCGAAGGCCGGCCTGCGCGAGGGCGACGTGATCCTGTCGATTGCCAACTCCGAGGTGGGCAGCGTCAAGGAATTCGAGGCCGCGGTGGCCAAGGCCGACAAGAGCAAGCCGGTCAGCGTGCTGTTCCGTCGCGGCGAATGGGCGCAGTACGCGCTCATCCGGCCCGCACGCTGATCCCGGCGGTGCCGTCAAGTGGCCCCACCCGTCAGTCGGGTTTGGGGCCATTTTTTTGAGCTGTTTGCGACGCTTCGGCGCGCCGCTTTAAAAAAATCTGCATCGATCCAAAGCCGTCGATTTGTCAGTATTTACTAACTTAAAGAAGGGCTAAGGACCGTTTTCGGTAGAATAGCGGCCTCTCGGCGGCCAGTCGGCGCATAAGCGGGACAGTCTCCTCCACCATGCGAGATGTCAGGTGACAGTCCACCGACGCTCCACAGATCGCCCACAAGTTGTTCAGAGAGTGCTCCACCAAGCCTGTTGATAAGTTGTTTATAAGTTGCTTGTTGTTGACCCGCAACGACCCGTTTGGACCCTGTTCCCGGATGTACGCGCTTCCCTTTTTGCCTACAATGAAGTTCCAACTACTGCAGTTGCCATTGCTTGTTGGTTCAGGGCGCGTCTCCGGGAGACGCGCCCTTTTTTCTTGCCTGCTGCCCTCTGTGCACGAGCCAATTCAAGTACTTAAGCGTTCCCGTTGATGAATCACATCAGAAATTTTTCGATCATTGCGCACATCGACCATGGCAAGTCGACGCTCGCTGACCGTTTGATCCAACGCTGCGGCGGCCTCGCGGAACGCGAGATGGAAGCGCAGGTGCTCGACTCGATGGACATCGAGAAAGAGCGTGGGATAACCATCAAGGCGCAGACCGCCGCACTGCACTACAAGGCACGCGATGGACAGGTCTACAACCTCAATCTGATCGACACGCCGGGCCACGTCGACTTCTCGTATGAAGTGAGCCGCTCGCTGTCGGCATGCGAAGGCGCGCTGCTCGTCGTCGATGCATCGCAAGGCGTCGAAGCGCAGACGGTGGCCAACTGCTACACCGCGCTCGACCTCGGCGTCGAAGTGGTGCCCGTGCTCAACAAGATGGATCTGCCGAACGCCGATCCCGACAACGCGCGCACCGAGATCGAGGACGTGATCGGCATCGACGCGACCGATGCGATTCCATGCTCGGCGAAGACCGGCATGGGCATCGACGACATCCTCGAGGCGATCGTGCACAAGATGCCGGCGCCGCGCGGCAATCCCGACGCCGCGCTGCGCGCGATGATCGTCGACAGCTGGTTCGATCCGTACGTCGGCGTCGTGATGCTGGTGCGCGTGGTCGACGGCCGGCTCGCGAAGGGCGACCGCATCAAGATGATGGCCTCGGGCGCCAGCTACAACGCCGACAACGTCGGCGTCTTCACGCCGGCCAACGAGCCGCGCGCCTCGCTCGAGGCGGGCGAGGTGGGCTACATCATCGCGGGCATCAAGGAACTGCAGGCCGCGAAGGTCGGCGACACCGTCACGCTGATCAAGCCGGGCACGGGCGGCGCGGCCGCCACCGCGACCGAGGCGCTGCCGGGCTTCAAGGAGATCCAGCCGCAGGTGTTCGCCGGTCTCTATCCGACCGAGGCCAGCGAGTACGACTCGCTGCGCGATGCGCTCGAGAAGCTCAAGCTCAACGACTCCTCGCTGCGCTACGAGCCCGAGGTGAGCCAGGCGCTGGGCTTCGGCTTCCGCTGCGGCTTCCTCGGCCTGCTGCACATGGAGATCGTGCAGGAGCGCCTGGAGCGCGAGTTCGACCAGGACCTGATCACGACCGCGCCGAGCGTGGTCTACCAGGTGGTGCGCAGCGACGGCGAGGTCATCATGGTCGAGAACCCGTCCAAGATGCCCGAGGTCGGCCGGATGAGCGAGATCCGCGAGCCGATCGTGACCGTGCACCTGTACATGCCGCAGGAATACGTCGGCGCCGTCATGACGCTGGCCAACCAGAAGCGCGGCGTGCAGATGAACATGGCCTACCACGGCCGCCAGGTCATGCTGACCTACGAGATGCCGCTCGGCGAGATCGTGCTCGACTTCTTCGACAAGCTGAAGTCGGTCAGCCGCGGCTATGCCTCCATGGACTACGAGTTCAAGGAGTACCGTGCCTCCGACGTGGTCAAGGTCGACATCCTTCTCAACGGCGAGAAGGTCGACGCGCTCTCGATCATCGTGCACCGCACCCAGTCGCAGTACCGCGGCCGCGCGGTGGTGTCGAAGATGCGCGAGATCATCTCGCGCCAGATGTTCGACGTGGCCATCCAGGCCGCCATCGGGGTCAACATCATTGCGCGTGAGACAATCAAGGCGCTGCGCAAGAACGTGCTGGCCAAGTGCTACGGCGGCGACATCACCCGCAAGAAGAAGCTGCTCGAGAAGCAGAAGGCGGGCAAGAAAAGAATGAAGCAGATCGGCTCGGTCGAGGTCCCGCAAGAGGCCTTCCTCGCGATCCTGCAAGTCGAAGACTGATCAACATGGCATTCATCACCTCCCTCATCCTCGCGGCATTCGCCGGCTACATCGGCGCCTGGTACTTCGGAGCGATCGAGGGCAACTTCGCCTTGCTGTTGTTCCTGGCCACGGTGGTCACCGGCCTCTATTGGCTGGCGGAGCGCTTCTACTTCCTGCCGCGGCGCGAGCGCGCGGCCGCCGAGCTCGAGAGCTCGCTGGCCGAGCGCAATGCACGGCTGGCCGGCCAGGGCATCAAGCAGGTCGACACCGCCGATGCCAAGGCCAGCGAGCGGCTGCTGATGCAGCCCTGGTGGCTCGACTGGACCGCCGGGCTGTTTCCCGTGATCCTGGTCGTGTTCCTGCTGCGCTCCTTCCTCTACGAGCCGTTCAAGATTCCCTCGGGCTCGATGATGCCCACGCTGCTCACCGGCGACCTGATCCTGGTCAACAAGTTCACCTACGGTCTGCGGCTGCCGGTGATCAACACCAAGATCACCGACGGCACGCCGCTGGCGCGCGGCGACGTGGTGGTGTTCCGCTACCCGCCCAAGCCGAGCCAGGACTACATCAAGCGCGTGGTCGGCATTCCCGGCGACGAGGTGGCCTACCTGAACAAGAAGCTCACGATCAACGGCCAGCCGGTCTCGAAGGAGGCCGCGCCCGACTACCTCGATGGCGAGTCGATGCGCCTGCTCAAGCAGTTCGACGAGAACCTCGCGGGCAAGCAGCACAAGATCCTCAACGACGACGCCGGCCCCGCCTTCGTGCCCGGCGCCAGCGACTTCCCCTTCCGCGAGAACTGCCGTTACTCGGTCGAGGGCGTCACCTGCAAGGTGCCGGCCGGCAACTATTTCATGATGGGCGACAACCGCGATAATTCGGCCGACTCCCGTTTCTGGGGCTTCGTGCCGGACAAGAACATCGTGGGCCGGGCCTTCTTCGTCTGGATGAACTTCGGCGACCTGGGACGCATCGGTCCATTCCAATAAGTCAGCAAATCGTTCGAGGGGTATGAGGGTATGAGAGCTGTTCGGTCGATCCGGAACAGTGCGGCGCGCCAGCGCGGCATCTCGTTCATCGGTCTCGTGTTCGTGGCCGTCGTGCTGGCCTGCGTGGGCGTCGTCGTCGCCCAGGTCATCCCGACGCTGATCGAGTACCAGGCGATCTACAAGGCCGCCAACAAGGCCAAGGAAGGCAGCACCGTGCCCGAGATCCGCGCCATCTTCGACCGCGCCCAGGCCATCGACGACTTCACGTCGGTCACGGGCAAGGACCTCGACATCAAGAAGGTCAACGACAAGGTCGTGGTGGCCTTCTCCTACGAGCGCGAGATCCCGCTGTTCGGCCCCGCCTACCTCGTGCTCAAGTACAAGGGCGAGACCAACTGAACGCCCAGGGAAGCAAGGTGGACGGCGGCCTCACGGCGCTCCAGTCGCGCCTGAAGTACACGTTCGCCGACCCGCGGCTGCTGCAGCTCGCGCTCACGCACCGCAGCTTCTCCGCCGACCACAACGAGCGCCTCGAGTTCCTCGGCGACTCGGTGCTGAACCTGGCGGTCTCGCACCTGCTCTACACGCGTCTCGCGGCCCTGCCCGAAGGCGACCTGTCGCGCGTGCGCGCCAACCTCGTGAAGCAGGACACCCTGCACCGGCTGGCCGTGGGCCTCGCGCTCTCGCCGCTGCTGCGGCTGGGCGAGGGCGAAGCCCGCTCGGGCGGCCCGAACCGGCCGTCGATCCTGGCCGATGCGCTCGAGGCGCTGATCGGCGCGGTCTACCTCGATGCCGGCTTCGCGGCCGCGCAGGCGCTGGTGCACCGGCTCTACGAGGCGGTCGAGATCAATCCGCGCATGGAGGCGGTGGGCAAGGACCCGAAGACCGAATTGCAGGAATGGCTGCAGGGTCACAAAATGAAGCTGCCCGTCTACCGCGTCGCGGGGACACTGGGGGCAGCGCACAAGCAGACCTTCGACGTCGAGTGCGAAGTGCCCGAGCTGGGCCTTCGCGAACGCGGCATCGGCGGTTCGCGCCGCGCCGGCGAGCAGGCGGCAGCCGCCGCCATGTTGATCCGCCTCAAGGCACGCGGCGGCGCGTGAAAACGAAATGAACGACGCTATCAAATCAGCAGCACAGCCCCAGGACCCGGCGGGCGAATCCAAACCGGCGGAAGCCACGGGCCCGCAGCACTGCGGCCTGGTGGCCATCGTCGGCAAGCCCAACGTGGGCAAGTCCACGCTGCTCAACGCGCTGGTCGGCCAGAAGATCAGCATCACCTCGCGCAAGGCACAGACCACGCGCCATCGCATCACCGGCATGCGCACGATCGGTGCCACGCAGTTCGTGTTCGTCGACACGCCGGGCTTCCAGACCCTGCATGGCAACGCACTGAACAAGTCGCTCAACAAGACCGTGCAGGGCGCGGTCGGCGACGTCGACCTGATCCTGTTCGTGGTCGAGGCCGGCAGCTTCACGCCGGCCGACGAGCGCGTGCTCAAGCTGCTCGGCAAGGGCATCCCGACGATCCTGCTGGCCAACAAGCTCGACAGCGTGGGGCGCCGCGCGGACGTCGCGCCCTGGCTGCAGCAGATGCAGGCCAAGCACGAGTTCGCCGAGTTCGTGCCGATGTCGGCCAAGAACGCGAAGGACGTCGAACGCCTGTTCGGCATCTGCGAGAAGTACCTGCCCGAGCAGCCCTGGTTCTACGACGAGGACGAGCTCACCGACCGCAGCGAGAAGTTCCTCGCCAGCGAGCTGGTGCGCGAGAAGCTGTTCCGCCTCACCGGCGACGAGCTGCCCTACACCTCGACCGTCGTGATCGACAAGTTCGACGAGGAAGCGCCGCAGAAGAAGGGCCACAAGCGCCTGCTGCGCATCGCCGCCACCATCGTGGTGGAGCGCGACAGCCACAAGGCGATGGTGATCGGCGACAAGGGCGAGCGCATCAAGCGCATCGGCATGGAGACCCGCGTCGAGCTCGAGAAGCTGGCCGACGCCAAGGTGTTCCTCGAACTCTGGGTCAAGGTGCGTTCGGGCTGGGCCGACGACGAGGCCCGCGTGCGCTCGTTCGGCTACGAATGAAGTGGCCGCCGCCCACCGCGTTTCGCACGAACCGGCCTATGTGCTCCATCGCTACGACTGGAGCGAGTCGAGCCTGATCCTCGAGGTCTTCACCCGCCACCACGGGCGCATCGCGCTCGTGGCCAAGGGGGCGAAGCGGCCGAGCTCCAACTTCCGCCCGGTGCTGCTGCCGCTGCAGCCGCTGGAGATCAACTATGGCGGCGATGCCGAGATCCGCACCCTGAAGGGCGCCGAATGGATGGGCGGCCACGTCATGCCCACCGGCGATGCGCTGCTGTCGGGCTACTACCTCAACGAGCTGCTGCTGCGCCTCTTGGCGCGCGACGACGCGCACGAGGCCCTGTTCGATGCCTACGGCGGCGTGGTGCAGGTGCTGGCCGGCGACCACGGTGGTGCCCAGGCAGCCACCCAGGCGGCCGCGCTGCGCGCCTTCGAGCTGCTGCTGCTGCGTGGGGTCGGCCTGCTGCCGCAGCTCGACGTGCAGACCCTGACGCTCGAGGCGCTCGAAGCCGGCACCCGCTATGCCCTGGTCGCCGAAGCCGGCCTGCGCGCCGCGGCCGACGACGAGGCCGCGCTGGCCGGTGCCGACTGGCAGCGGCTGCAGGCCGCGCTCGACGACCGCGCGCCGTTCACGGCCACGCTGCGGCTGGTCGCGACCCTGAGCAACGGCAGCAACAGCGCGCTGCGCAACCAGCTGCGCGTGCTGCTCAACTACCATTGCGGCGTGTCCATGCTGCGTACGCGGCAGTTGATGAGAGATATCCAAGCACTATGAGCACTTCCTCCGTCTCGGCCGGCACCACCGCGCTGTCGGTCAATCTCAACAAGGTCGCGCTGGTGCGCAACACGCGGCACCTGGGCATCCCGAGCGTGACGAGGGCCGCCACCCTGTGCCTGCGGGCCGGCGCCCAGGGCATCACCGTGCATCCGCGCCCTGACGCGCGCCACATCCGCGCCCACGACGTGCACGACCTCTCGGCGCTGCTGGCGAAAGATTGGCCCGGCATCGAGTTCAACATCGAGGGCAACCCGTTCCAGAACCTGATGGACTTCGTGCGCGAGCTGCGCCCCCACCAGGCCACCTTCGTGCCCGACAGCGAGACCCAGTCCACCAGCGACCATGGCTGGACCTTCCCCGACGACGCCGAGCGCCTGCGCCCGCTGATCGCGGAAGCCAGGGCGCTGGGCGTGCGCGTCAGCCTGTTCATGGACCCGATTCCCGAGATGATGGCCGCGGCCCAGGCCGTCGGCGCCGACCGCGTCGAGCTCTACACCGAATCCTTCGCGGCCTCGCGCGGCACGCCCGACGAGCAGGCCGTGCTCGAGCGCTACGCGGCCACGGCGCGCGCCGCGCTCGCCGCCGGCCTGGGCCTGAACGCCGGCCACGACCTGAGCCGCGACAACCTCACGCCCTTCCTGAAGGCGGTGCCCGGCGTGCAGGAGGTCTCGATCGGCCATGCCTTCGTGGCCGACGCGCTCGAGCTGGGCTACGAGGCCGCCACGCGCGACTACCTGCGCTGCATCGCCGAGGCCCACGCCGCCGCATGATCTACGGCATCGGCACCGACATCTGCGACGTCCGGCGCATCGCCGCGACCTTCGAGCGCCAGGGCGAGCGCTTCGCGCGCCGGGTGCTCAGCGACACCGAATTCGCGGTCTGGAAGGCCCGCAGCGAGCGCTGGCCCAAGCGCGGCCTCAGCTACCTCGCCACCCGCTTCTCGGCCAAGGAGGCCTTCAGCAAGGCCATCGGCATGGGCATGCGCATGCCGATGAGCTGGCGGCTGTGCGAGATCGCCAACCTGCGCAGCGGCAAGCCGGTGATCGTGCTGCACGGCGAGCTCAAGACCTGGTTCGAGGCGCAGAACCTCACGGCCCACGTCACCGTCACCGACGAAACCGAATACGCCGCGAGCTTCGTGGTGGTCGAACGCAAGGATGGGCCCGCGCCATGAGTGCGAAGACCGAAGACGTGCTTCTCTCGCCGCTGGTCGTCGACGTGGCCGGCACGGCGCTGACCGACGACGACCGCCGCCGCCTGGCGCATCCGCGCGTGGGCGGCGTGATCCATTTCGCGCGCAACTGGGAAAGCCGCGCGCAGATGACGGCGCTCAACGCCGAGATCAAGGCGATCCGGCCCGACCTGCTGATCTGCGTCGACCACGAGGGCGGGCGGGTGCAGCGCTTTCGCAGCGACGGCTTCACCCACCTGCCGACGATGCAGTCGCTGGGCGAACTCTGGATGCGCGACGCGATGCGCGCCACCCAGGTCGCGACCGCGGCGGGCCAGGTGCTGGCCGGCGAACTGCGCGCCTGCGGCGTCGACTTCAGCTTCGCGCCGGTGCTCGACCTCGACCATGGCCGCAGCACCGTGATCGGCACGCGCAGCTTCCACCGCGATCCGCGCGTGGTCGCGCTGCTGGCCAAGAGCCTGATGCACGGCATGCTGCTCGCGGGCATGCGCAACTGCGGCAAGCACTTTCCCGGACACGGCTGGGTCAATGCCGATTCGCATGTGGAGATCCCGGTCGACCGGCGCAGCCTCAAGGCCATCCTGGCCGACGACGCGCGGCCCTACGACTGGCTCGGCGGTGCGCTGGCGGCGGTCATGCCGGCGCACGTGATCTATCCGAAGGTCGACAGCCGGCCCGCGGGCTTCTCGCCGCGCTGGCTGCGCGAGATCCTGCGCGGCCGCTTCGGCTTCGACGGCGCCATCTTCAGCGACGACCTCAGCATGGAGGCCGGCCGCTACATCGACGGCGAACTGCTGAGCTTCGCCGACGCGGCGCTGGCCGCGCTGGGCGCCGGCTGCGATCTCGCGCTGCTGTGCAACCAGAGCATCGGCGAAGGCCGGCTGCTCGACGAGTTCCTCGACGGCTTCGAAGCCGCCGAACGCGCCGGCCGCTGGCAGCCCGGTGCCGAGGCGCGCGGCAGCGAGGCACGGCGCCGTGGCCTGCTGCCGCAAGGCGAGCCGGTCGACTGGCAAGCGCTCACGCGTTCGCGCGGCTACCTCGATGCGCGCCGCTTGCTCGACATCTAGCGCGACGCCATCGTCGCCCGCGGCGGTCCGCTGCCTGGAGTGACCCATGCCCCTGTGCCTCAGCCTTCTTCAGCGCGCGGACGAGGCGGTGCTGCGCAACCACGCGCACTACTGCCGCCTGTTCGGCTATCCGCACCAGTGGGTCGACACCGGGCGCATCGCCCATCCGGCGCTGCGCGCGAGCGCCATGTACAGCCAGATCCTGCGCCACCTGCGCACGCTGGCCGAGGGTGACTGGCTGCTGTTCCTCGACGGCGACTCGGTGGTGTTCCACCCGGTCGCGGTCGAGGCGCTGATGCAGGAGCGCGACCTCGTCGCGCTCGAGGGACCGTCGACCGGCGACCGCGCCGGTCCCGCCATGACCAACATGCTGGTGCTGCGCAACACGCCCGGCAACCGTGCGCTGCTGCATCAGCTGATCATCGATGCGGGCCACGTGGTCGCGCTCGAATCGCCGCGGCTCGACGAGACCGCGCGCCTGGCGCCGGCGGGGCTGCTGCCCTGCAACAGCGTGCTGGGCGAGGCCTACGTCAACGTCTCGTGGCGCGTCTCGCAGTGGCATGACGCGCGGGTCTTCGTGGTGAACCTCGCCGCGCTGCCGGTGCCGCTGCCCGGCGGCGGCTGGCGCGACGAGATCCTGCACGACCTGAACCTGCAGGCGCTGCTGGTGCGCGAGGTCAACGGCGCCCTGATGCAGGGCCGGCCGGTGCTGCAGCCGCCCGCTTATCCAGCGCTGTCCGACGACGCGCTCACGAGCTTCAATCCGCAGGCGCGCATCGCCTTCCTCACGCTCTATACGCACCATGTCGCGACCTACGCGCGCGTGTCGGAGCACAACGTGCGCCGCTACTGCGAGCGCCACGGCCATGCGTACCACGTGTACCGGGCGCTGCCCGAGGCGATCGGGCCCGGCATCAACGGCTCGTGGGTGCGCACCTGGCTGCTGCAGCGGCACCTGGCGCAGCACGACTGGGTGATCTGGGTCGATGCCGACGTGATCTTTCGCAACCCCGCGCGTTCCATCGAACCCCTGCTGCAGGGCCGCGACCTGCTGCTGGCCAAGGACGTCGGCGCCTGGCGCTTCAATTCGGGCGTCATGGGCTTTCGCAACACGCCGGCCAACCTCGCGCTGCTCGAACGCATCTGGGCGCGCATCGGCGAGGTGGCCGACAAATCCCAGGTCTACAGCAGCCTGGGCGACCAGCACTACACCAACGAGGTGCTGAAGGAGGAGGGCCTGCTCGGCGAGCACAGCGTGCTGGACAACCTCAGCCTCAACACGCCGCCGCTGCTGGCCGACGAGGACACGCTGCTGGTCCATTTCGTGAGCTTGTCCGAGCCCTACCGCTCGGTGTACATGGCGGCCATGGACGCGGCCTCGCAGAAGAGCCGCTAGCCACCAGTCGCGGCGGTCAAAGCCCGCGCAACCGTGCAGAACCTGACGCCGCGGCGGCGGCCTCGCCGGGGTGTTCCTGTACAGTCGTACGCCCCAGAACAGCAGCGAAAAGCGGAGGGATTCCCATGGCGCACATAGGCTATTCCTGGCCGACCTTCGACACCCTGACGCAGGAGATCGTGCGGGCGATCGGCCCGCAGCGCATCCTCGACATCGGCGCCGGCGGGGGCAAGTACGGTGCGCTGCTGAAGGACATCGTTCCGGACTGCGAGCTCACCGCGCTCGAGTGCGACGAAGCCGCCTTCCCGGGCCTGCGCGAAACGGGCTACCACCACATCCTGCCGATCACCGCCGATGGGCTCTACAAGCGCAGCAGCGACCTGTACGACGTCGTCATCCTCGGCGATGTCATCGAGCACATGCTGCATTCGCAGGGCCGCGACCTGCTGGAGTTCCTCAACTACCGCTCGCGCTACATCCTCATCTCCACGCCCGAGTGCATGCCGATGAGCCGTCCCGTCTTCTTCGAGGGCCACAACTCGCTCTGGCGGCCCGACTCCTTCTCGTGGCACGACTACTGGGCGCACCAGCAGTGCGGCGTGATGCATTTCTACCTGCTGCGCGGCCACGACAATTGGGCCGGCCCCGGCCTCGCGGAAGTGGTCGAGAAGGTGAACGGCGCGGGCATCTTCAACCGCTACCAGGACGAGAAGACCCAGCCGGTGCAGCTCGAGATCCGGGACACGCGCTTCAAGCAGCCCGCGGGCGACGACAACTTCATCCTCTACCGACCCTTCTGAGGGGAGCAACGCCATGGCCGAAGCGACCAAGACCTCCCTGCGCGACATCGACATCATCGTGTCGTACCGCGAGGCCAACGAGGAGCGGCGCGAAAACCTCTACACCGTGCTCGCGCACCTGGCGCACACCTACACCGACTACCGGCTGTGGCTGCTCGAGGCCGCGGCCGTGCCGAGCTTCGACTGGAGCCGGCTCGGCGATCCGAACATCCGGCATGTCTTCGTGCCGCACGACGGCCCGTTCCCCAAGTCGATGCTCTACAACACCGGCGTGCGGCTCGCGCGCAGCCCGGTGATCTGCTTCCACGATGCCGACTCGATCGCCCAGCCGCAGTCGCTGCGGGCCTGCATCGACGCCCTGATGGAGGGGCAGGACAGCGATGCGCTGTGCCCCTACTGGTCGGTGATCAACGTCGCCGGCGCGCTCAAGCAGGGCTTCATGGCCGACCCGGACTATGGCCGCCTGGCCACCATCGATCCGCAGCGATTGCCCGAGGACGCGATCGTGCTGTACCCCAATGCCAACGGCGGCATCGTGCTGTTCAAGCGCAGCGAGTACATCCGCGTGGGCGGCTACAACGCGCGGCTCGAAGGCTGGGGCGGCGAAGACGACGAACTGCTGCGCCGCGCCTCGCGGCTCGGCGTGCGCTGGCACTCGATGAACGTACCGATGTTCCACCTGCACCATGACTCGGTCTCGCGCGGCGAGCACATCGAGCGGATTCGCGATACCGAGAATGCGCGTGCGCCGGAGGCGATCGCCGACATGTCGCAAGAAGAGGTCGAAGCCCTGGCCGTCGAGCTGTCGGCCTTCTTTCGCTGAACCGGGGCGCCGGCCTGCGCACTCGCGGTCGGCTCAGCCGCCGGCTTGTTGCGAGCGCCACGCGAAGAAGCGCTCGATCGCGGGCTGGATGAACATCGCCTGCGAGGTGGCCGTGAAGAGCCGGTGGCCCAGCTCGGCGCGTTCCCGGCGTTCTTCCGGTGCCGACAGCAGCCGCTCGGCCGTGTCCGCGAGCCGCTCATAGGGCTCGCCGAAGACCCCCGGGCGCAGTTCGGTCCGCAACTCGCTGTCGTCGTAGATCTCGGTGAGGATCGGCTTCTTCGCGACGAAGCCCACGGCCAGCCGCGGAATCTCCACCGTGCGCGTGGCGTCGAGATAGCTCACATTGAGCAGCAGCCGGCTGCGCGCCAGCAGGGCGGCGCGCTCCGCCAGCGGGATCGTGTGGTGTGCCGCGACGGTCATGCCGCGCGCTCGGAGCGCCTCCAGCAGGCGCATGCGCCGATCGTTGAGGCTGCCGAAGAAGAGAACGTCGATGTCCTCGGCCACGGGCGGGTCGGACACCGGCGGCGGCAGGATGGCGCCAGCCTGGTAGCCATAGGGCACCAGGTCCGCGCGGGGGATTCCGAGCTCCGCATAGCGCCGGAAATTCAGTTCGCTGTATTCCCACACGTAGCTGTTGCGCAGGATCTCCAGGTAGGCCGGCGTGAACGCATTGCCGCCCTCGACCAGTTGCTCGATGTTGACGACGATGCAGTCGGGCCCGAGATGCGCCAACTGGTTCCAGGTCAGCCCGGCGGCGAACATGACGATGTTGACGCGGCTCGCGTCGACCTGTGCCTGCCGCCAGCTGACGTCGTAGCCGAGTTCTAGGAGCCCGAGCCTGAAGCCCTCGACGATCTCTCCGATGAACTGCGGATCGCCCGCCGATGTCAGGTGCAGTGGATGTTTCATGGACTCCCTCTTTTTCTTGGGGGCGCGCCTCCCGAATCGCGCGCCATGCGGGGGCGATTGTGTGCACGGCCGCGGCCTCACGCAAGCCGCCGCGCCCTGCTCAGGATGCGGCGGGCGGCGTGGCCGCCGATTCCCACAGGCGCATCCCGCCCGCCTCGATGTGCGTCAGGTACAGCCGCAGATCGAACTCCAGCTGGTGGTAGTCCGGCTCCATGTGCGTGCACAGCGCATAGAAGGCCTTGTCGTGGTCGCGTTCCTTCATGTGCGCGAGCTCGTGCACGACGATCATGCGCAGCCAGGGTGCCGGCACGGCCTTGAACAGGTTCGCGACGCGGATCTCCTGCTTGGTCTTGAGCTTGCTGCCCTGCACGCGCGAGACGGTGGTGTGGGTGCCCAGCGCATGGCGGATCACGTGCAGCTTGCTGTCGAAGATCACCTTCGACAGCGGGCCGGCCTTGCGCATGAACTCGTTCTTGAGCCCGGTCGTGTAGAGGTAGAGCGCCTGGTCAGTCTGCACGGCATGCGCGCCCTCGGGATAGCGCTCGCGCAGCCAGGTGCCCAGGCGCTCTTCGTCGAGCAGCCGCCGCACCTGTGCTTGCAGCGTCGCCGGATAGGCCGAGAGGTACTTCATGCGCGATGGCGCGATCGATGAGGCAGGGCCCGCCGCTCAGCGCGCCGCGAAGGCCAGCCCCGAGGCGACGCCGCCGAACAGGTCGCCTTCGACCAGCGGCACGCCCGCGAAGCTCTTGCGCAAGGCCTGCTGGAAGGGCCGCAGCGCCGAGGAGCCGCCGGTGAGGTAGATGGCATCGAGCTCGTTGCTGCGCAGGCCGGCGCGCTTGACGCAGGCATGGGCGCAGGCGATCACGGCCTCGAACTGTGCCGCGAGCTGCTGCGCCATGTCGGCCGGCGACAGGGTGCTCGTGAGGCCGGGCTCGGCGCAGTCGAGGTCGATGGTGGCGGGTGCATCGCTGACCGAGGCATCGATCTTGGCCTGCTCCACCGCGCCGAGCACGCGATGGCCGTGGCGTTCGTCGAGCACCGCCATGAGCCGGTCGTGCAGCCGCGTGTCGGCATAGCTGGTGCGCAGCTCGCGCGCCTGCCGGGTGGCCTTGGCGAGGTACAGCCAGTTGATCAGGTGCCAGGACGACAGGTCGAAGAACACCTTGCTCGGCACCTCGCGGCCCTGCGGCCCGTGGTGGCCGAAGCCCAGCAGCGGCATCACGCGGTCGAGATTGAGCCGCTGGTCGTAGTCGGTGCCGCCGATGTGCACGCCGGTGGTGGCCAGCACGTCGTCGCCGCGCTCCTCGCGCGCGGCGCGCTCGGGGCCCAGCCGCACCACGGTGAAGTCGGAGGTGCCGCCGCCGATGTCGACGATCAGCACCAGCGATTCCTTGCGCACGCGCTGCTCGTAGTCGAAGGCGGCGGCGATCGGCTCGAGCTGGAAGGCGATGTCGCGGAATCCCGCGGCGCGCGCGGCGGCGCGCAGGCTCTGCTCGGCGCGCTCGTCGCGCTTGCTGTCGTCGTCGACGAAGTGCACCGGACGGCCGATCACCACGCGTTCGGGCAGGCGGCCCATCTCGCGCGCGGCCCGCTCCGCCATCTCGCGCAGGAAGCGCGCGATGATGTCCTCGAAGCTCACGAGGCCGTCGAAGATCGCGGTCTTCTCCTGCATCAGCGGGCTGCCCAGCAGGCTCTTGAGCGAGCGCATCAGCCGGCCTTCGACGCCGGCGAGGTAGAGCGCGATCGCGTCGCGGCCGAAGTGCGTGCTGCGGTCTTCGGCGTTGAAGAAGATCGCGGTGGGCAGGGTGGTGGCCGCGCCTTCGATCGGCAGCAGCCGGGTGGCGCCCGCGATGCGGCAGGCGACGGCCGAATTCGAGGTTCCGAAGTCGATGCCGATCGCGGTGGCGTTCGCGGCCGCGGTGCTCAAGATTCCCTGCGCAGCGCGGGGAACAGGAT
Organism: Variovorax sp. FG153; assembly: GCF_057809595.1. NCBI lineage: Bacteria > Pseudomonadati > Pseudomonadota > Betaproteobacteria > Burkholderiales > Comamonadaceae > Variovorax > Variovorax sp. FG153. Next base: position 34,040 of record NZ_JBMDKG010000030.1, on the reverse strand, counting down.
CACGTCGCGGATGCTCGGCGAGTCGGTCAGCAGCATCATCAGCCGGTCGATGCCGATGCCGCAGCCGCCGGTGGGCGGCATGCCGTACTCGAGCGCACGCACGAAATCGTGGTCGTAGTACATGGCCTCGTCGTCGCCGCCGTCCTTGGCCGCCACCTGCGCGTTGAAGCGCGCGGCCTGGTCCTCGGCGTCGTTGAGCTCGCTGAAGCCGTTGCCGAACTCGCGGCCCGTGATGTAGAGCTCGAAGCGCTCGGTGACCTCGGGGCGCTCGTCGTTGGCGCGCGCCAGCGGCGAGATCTCGGTCGGGTGCTCCATGATGAAGGTCGGCTGCCAGAGCTTCTCTTCGACGGTCTCCTCGAAGTACATCACCTGCAGGCTGGCCAGGCTGCGCTGCGAGAGCCTGTCCTTCTCCTCGCTCAGGCCCAGCTTGCGCAGGGCGTTGACGAGCCAGGCGCTGTCGTCGACGCCGTCGCCCGCATCGGTGTACTTGAGGATCGCCTCGCGGATCGTCAGGCGCTCGAAGGGCTGCGTCAGGTCGACCGGCTTGCCCTGGTAGCTGAGCTGCTGCGTGCCCACGGCCTTGTCGGCGATGGTGCGGATCAGCGTCTCGGTGAAGTCCATCAGGTCGCGGTAGTTCCAGTAGGCCGCGTAGAACTCCATCATCGTGAACTCGGGGTTGTGCCGCACCGAGATGCCCTCGTTGCGGTAGCTCCGGTTGATCTCGAACACGCGCTCGAAGCCGCCCACGATCAGGCGCTTGAGGTAGAGCTCGGGCGCGATGCGCAGGAACATCTCCTGGTCGAGCGCGTTGTGGTGCGTCTTGAAGGGCTTGGCGTTGGCGCCGCCCGGAATGGGGTGCAGCATCGGCGTCTCGACCTCGAGGAAGTCGTTGGCCACCATGAATTCGCGCAGCGCGCTCACGGCCTTGCTGCGCGCGGTGAAGCGCACGCGCGCCGATTCGTCGGTGATCAGGTCGACGTAGCGCTGGCGGTACTTCTGTTCCTGGTCGGCCATGCCGTGGAACTTGTCGGGCAGCGGGCGCAGGCTCTTGGTCAGCAGGCGCAGCGCGGTGACCTTGACCGACAGCTCGCCGGTCTTGGTCTTCATCAGCGTGCCTTCGGCGCCGAGGATGTCGCCGAGGTCCCAGCGCTTGAACTCGGCATAGACCTCTTCGCCGACCGCGTCGCGCGTGACGTAGAGCTGGATGCGGCCGGTGGCGTCCTGCAGGGTCGCGAAGCTGGCCTTGCCCATCACGCGCTTGAGCATCATGCGGCCGGCCACGCTCACGGCGACGTTCTGCGCCTCGAGCGCTTCGGCTTCGACGGCGTCGTGCGCCTCGACCAGCGCGGCGGCGCGGTGGCCCGGCTTGAAGTCGTTGGGGAATGCGACACCCTTGCCTTCGGTCTGCGCGGTGCGCAGCAGCTTGAGCTTCTCGCGGCGTTCGGCGATGAGCTGGTTGTCGTCGACGGCGGGCGTGGTCGCGGCCGGAGCAGGGGTGTGCGGCTGTTGTTCGGACATGGGGAGGCGGTGGGGGAGGCGCGCGCGGGAAGGAAGAATCGGCGCGAAAGGCGGGATTTTAACTGAGGCAAAGGCGAGCGAATCCCCGCCCGCACGTCGCCGCCCGTGCGCTGCCAGCTATCAAATCCGAAGCGCGAAACGAGGCTGGGCGTGCCTTCAGGCGATACCGGTGCGCGCCAGCAGATCGCTGACCAGCTCCAGCCGCATCAGCGGACTCTCGAGCTCCATCAATCGCTGCCGCAGCTCGAGCTGCATCGGCACCAGCTCGCACCAGCGGTTGGCGACCCAGCCGCAGTCGTCGTAGCGGTAGGGCGCGCCGATCGGCAGGCGCGCCGGCGGCGAGCCGGTGGCGTCCTGCGCGCGCTTGCGTTCCTCGAGCGTGTCGACCAGGCGGCGCAGCGCGGTGGCGGTGTGCCGCAGGTCCTCGGGGATCTCGAGCGCGACGTCGTCGGCGAGGATCGCGACGTCGGCGATCCACAGGCCGTGCTTCTGCAGCTCGCTGTGGCGCACGCGAAAGCGCTGCGTGCCCACGCACTCGATCTGCAGCAGGCCGCTTTGCGGCGATTCGAATTCGCGGATCACGGCCAGCGTGCCGACCTCGGCGAAGCGCTCGGCCTGCGCGCCGGCCTTGCGCACCTCGGTGCCGCTCGTGAGGTTCACCACGCCGAAGGGCACGCCGCCCTTGCGGCACTTGCCGATCATGTCGAGGTAGCGCACCTCGAAGATGCGCAGCGGCAGCAGGCCGCCGGGGAAGAGGACCGTGCCGAGCGGGAACAAAGGCAGGGAGTTCAGAAGGGGTTGTGTCGTCATCGAAGAGCCTTGCGTGGCTATCATCGCACTCCGCTTCACCTCGCGCGCCATGCTCTATCAGATCCCATCGTTCCTCCTCGACGTGATCGTCGGCCTGCTCGGCGGCGCCTGCCTGCTGCGGCTCTACATGCAGTACCACCGCGTGCCCTTCGGCAATCCGCTGGGCCGCTTCATCTTCGCCATCACCGACTGGATCGTGCTGCCGCTTCGGCGCCTGCTGCCGGCCGTCAAGAAGTGGGACCTCGCGAGCGCCGTGGCCGCCTGGCTGCTGGTGATCGCCAAGTTCCTCGTGCTGTGGCTCTTGATCGGCAACCTCGGGCGCATCGGCGCGCTGCCGCTGGTCTCGTTCATCGGCCTGCTGCAGCTCGCGGTGTCGGGCCTGACCGCGCTGCTGGTGGTGTACGCGGTGCTCTCGTGGGTGCCGGGCGCTTCGCCGATGCTGCTCGACCTGATCTCGCGCCTGGCCGAGCCGCTGGTGCGGCCGTTTCGCCGCGTCATTCCGCTGCTCGGCGGTGTCGACCTGTCGCCGCTGGCGGCGATCGTCGTGCTGCAGGTGATCGCGATCGTGCTGAACAACCTGCTGGTGCTGGCCTACCGGCTCTGACCGTTTGCAGTCCCCATGAAAAAAGCGCCCGGAACCGCGAGGTTCCGGGCGCTTCGTCTTTCGGGAAGCGGAGGCTTCAGCTCACCGCATCCGCCGGCTGGCGCAGCAGCATCGCGAGCGTGCTGGCGATGGTCTTGCGCAGTTCGCGGCGGTCGCTGATGAAGTCGATCGCGCCCTTGGTCTGCAGGAACTCGGCACGCTGGAAGCCTTCGGGCAGGGTCACGCGCACGGTCGATTCGATCACGCGCGGGCCGGCGAAGCCGATCAGCGCCTTGGGCTCGGCGATCACCACGTCGCCCATGAAGGCGAAGCCGGCCGACACGCCACCCATGGTCGGGTCGGTCAGCACGCTGATGTAGGGCAGGCCCTTCTTCGCGAGGCGCGTGAGCGCGGCATTGGTCTTGGCCATCTGCATCAGCGACAGCAGGCCTTCCTGCATGCGCGCGCCGCCGGTGGCGGTGAAGCAGATGAACGGCACCTTCTGCTCGATCGCGGTCTCGACGCCGCGCACGAAGCGCTCGCCGACCACGCTGCCCATGCTGCCGCCCATGAATTCGAACTCGAAGCAGGCGACCACCACGCTGATGCTGTGGACCGAGCCGCCCATCACGACCAGCGCGTCGGTCTCGCCGGTGTTCTCCAGGGCTTCCTTGAGGCGCTCGGGGTACTTGCGGCTGTCCTTGAACTTGAGCGCGTCGACCGGCAGCACTTCCTGGCCGATCTCGTAGCGGCCCTCGGCATCGAGAAAAGCGTCGAGGCGCGGACGCGCGCCGATGCGGTGGTGATGGCTGCAGCTAGGGCAGACGTTCTGGTTGTGCTCGAGGTCGGTCTTGTAGAGCACCGTCTCGCAGGCCGGGCACTTGATCCACAGACCCTCGGGCACCTGGCGGCGCTCGGCGGGGTCGGTCTGGGCGATCTTGGCGGGTAGCAGTTTTTCAAGCCAGCTCATGGGCATTCCTAGGTTCGCGCGAAGGCGGGAGAGCCTTCGGGGCCGTCAGGGCCCCTTTCGTGCTTTTTCGCATGACGAAAGGGGCCTGACGAGGGCAGCGGCGATTATCGGCCAGCCGCATTCTTCGCGGTAGCCGCCGGCAAGGCATCGAGCGCCTCGCGGATGCCCGCGAGGAATTCATGCACTGCGGGCACCACCTGCTCGCGCGGCTGGCCGTCGATCAGCTGGATGATCTTGGTGCCGATCACGACCGCGTCGGCCGCCGAGCCCACCGCCTGCGCGGTGTTGGCGTCGCGGATGCCGAAGCCCACGCCGACCGGGATGCCCACGTGCTGGCGGATGCGCGGGAGCATGCGGCCGACCGCCTCGGTGTCGAGGTGGCCGGCGCCGGTCACGCCCTTGAGCGACACGTAGTAGACGTAGCCGCTCGCGATGCGCGCGACCTGCGCCATGCGCTCGTCCGTGCTGGTGGGTGCCAGCAGGAAGATCAGGTCGATGCCGGCTTCGCGCAGCTCGGCGGCGAACTGCTCGCACTCCTCGGGCGGATAGTCGACCACCAGCAGGCCGTCGACGCCGGCCGCGGCCGCGTCGCGGATGAAGGCCTTCTTGCCGTGCACGAGGTCGTAGCGCTCGACCGGGTTGGCATAGCCCATCAGCACCACGGGCGTGCGCGTGTCCTTCGCGCGAAAGGCCGCGACCATCGCGAGCACCTGCTTCATGCCGATGCCCAGCGCGAGCGCGGCTTCGCCGGCCTGCTGGATCACCGGGCCGTCGGCCATCGGGTCGGAGAAGGGCACGCCGAGCTCGATCACGTCGGCACCGGCCGCGACCATGCCATGCATGAGCTCGGGCGTGATGTCGGCATAGGGGAAGCCGGCGGTGACGTAGGGGATGAGCGCGCGGCGCCCGTCCTTCTTCAGTGCCTCGAAGGTGGCTGCGATGCGGCTCATCACTTGCCTCCCTTCACGCTCAGGCCGCGCATCGACGGTCGGTCGTAGAAGTCGACGCCCGCGAGGTCGGCGACGGTGCCGATGTCCTTGTCGCCGCGGCCCGAGAGGTTGACCAGGATCGACTGGTCGGGGCGCATGGTCTTCGCGAGCTTCAGCGCGTGGGCCACGGCGTGGCTGGATTCGAGCGCGGGAATGATGCCCTCCGTGCGGCACAGGTAGTGGAAGGCCTCGAGGGCCTCGATGTCGGTGACGCCCACGTACTCGGCGCGGCCGATGTCGGCCAGGTACGCATGTTCGGGGCCCACGCCGGGATAGTCGAGGCCGGCGCTGACGCTGTGCGTCTCGGTGATCTGGCCATCCTCGTTCTGCAGCAGGTAGGTGCGGTTGCCGTGCAGCACGCCCGGGCTGCCGCGCAGGATCGAAGCGGCGTGCTTGCCGCTGTCCAGGCCTTCGCCGGCGGCCTCGACGCCGATCAGCCGCGTGCCCGCGAACGGGATGTAGGGATGGAAGATGCCGATCGCATTGCTGCCGCCGCCCACGCAGGCGACCACCGCATCGGGCTGCTTGCCCTCGGCTTCGCCGGTGATGCCGTCGGCCGCCAGCATCGCGGGCATCTGCTCGATGCACTCGGTGCCGATCACGCTCTGGAAGTCGCGCACCATCATCGGGTAGGGGTGCGGGCCGGCGACGGTGCCGATGATGTAGAAGGTGTTCTCCACGTTCGTGACCCAGTCGCGCATCGCCTCGTTTAGCGCGTCCTTCAGCGTCTTGCTGCCCGATTCCACCGGCACCACCGTGGCGCCGAGCAGGTTCATGCGGTAGACGTTGGGGCTCTGGCGCTTCACGTCCTGGCTGCCCATGTAGACCACGCATTCGAGGCCGTAGCGCGCGCAGATGGTGGCCGTGGCCACGCCGTGCTGGCCGGCGCCGGTCTCGGCGATCACGCGCGGCTTGCCCATGCGGCGCGCGAGCATCGCCTGGCCGATCACGTTGTTGATCTTGTGGGCGCCGGTGTGGTTGAGGTCCTCGCGCTTGAGGTAGATCTGCGCGCCGCCCATTTCGCGGCTGGTGCGCGCGGCGTGGTAGATCGGCGAGGGCCGGCCGACGAAGTGCTTGAGCTCGTAGTGGAATTCGGCCAGGAAGGCCGGGTCTTCCTTGTACTTCGCGTACGCGTCGCGCAGCTCGTTGATCGCGTGGGTGAGCGTCTCGCTCGCGAAGGTGCCGCCGTAGTTGCCGAAATGGCCGGTGGCGTCGGGTTGCTGGTAGGTGCTTTGCATGGTTCTCGATCGTTGGGCCGCGGCCCGGTCGACAACCGGGTGCGGCGGCTAACTGGAGAAGGACGAGGCGTCGGCCGCTCTCACCGCGGCGACGAATTGCCGGATCTTGCCGGCGTCCTTCAGGCCCTTGTTCCCGGGACCGTCGATCTCGACGCCCGAGCTCACATCAACGGACAGCGTCTTGCAGCGTGTCCGCAGCGTGCGAATGCCATCGCCCACGTTTGCAGGTGTGAGTCCACCACTCAAGACGAGGTGAGCGTCGACGGCGGGTGGAAGAAGTGACCAATCGAATGCCTTGCCGCCACCGCCATAACCGTCGACATAGGCGTCGAGCAGGATGGCCTGGGCGTTTGAGAAATCGGACGCGTATTTTACGAGGTCGAAGCCGGCACCGGCCTCGCCGAGGGGAATGCGCGCCGCGCGCATGAAGCGGAAGCGCCCGTTTCCGCTCGCCGCGAGGCAGTCGGCGGGCGTTTCATCGCCATGGAACTGGGCGATGGCGCCCGGCACCCGGGCCAGGGCGGCGATGGCCTCGGCGGGTTGCGCATCGACGAACAGCAGCACCGGCGTGACGAAGGGCGGCAGGCGCGCGGCCAGCACGGCCGCGCGTTCGGGCGCGACGGCGCGCGGGCTCTTGGGGTAGAGCACGAAGCCGACGGCATCAGCGCCGGCTTCCACGGCGGCATCGAGGTCGGCTTCGCGCGTGAGGCCGCAGATCTTGATGCGGGTGCGCGGCGGGAGAGGGCTCATGGCGGGCCATCATAGGCCGCGCGGGCGGCCTGGAAGGTGGCCTCGGCCGGCAGACCCCATTTGGCGTCGTACAACGGGCCGAGGAAGTACAGCCCGTCGGGCGAGAAGGTCGGTGCCGCCGCGTCGCGGCTGCGCGCGGCGAGCACCTCGCCGATCCACTCGGGCGACTCGGCGCCCCGGCCCACGCGCACCAGGCAGCCCATCAGGTTGCGGATCATGTGGTGCAGGAAGGCATCGGCCTCGAACTCGAACTGCCAGCGGCAGCGCTGGCCCTCGCCGTGGCGCGTGATCTCGATGCGCCGCAGGTTCTTGACCGGCGAGCGGGCCTGGCAGGCCGAGGCGCGGAACGAGCTGAAATCGTGTTCGCCGATCAGCAGCGCGGCCGCGGCGCGCATCGCGTCGCCGTCGAGCAGGTTCATCGACCAGCCGACCCGGCCCGCGTCGAGGCTGGGGCGCACCGGTGATTGCGAGAGCACGTAGACGTAGCGCCGCGCGAGGGCGCTGGCGCGGCAGTGGAATTCGGCCGGCACCGGGTGTGCCCACTGCACGGCGATGTCGTCGGGCAGGTAGCGGTTGGTGCCGCGCATCCAGGAGAAGGGTTCGCGCTGCACCTCGGTGTCGAAGTGGATCACCTGCATCAACGCATGCACGCCGGCGTCGGTGCGGCCGGCGCAGAGCGTGGAGATGCGCTGGGCGGCGAACTGGGACAGCGCCTTCTCGAGCTTGTCCTGCACCGTGCGGCCCGAGGACTGGCTCTGCCAGCCGTCATAGGCCTGGCCGTTGTAGCGGATGCCGAGCGCCAGCCTCACGAAACCAGAAACGAAGAGGCCGGCGCCGCGCGCTCAGCGCAGCTCGGCGAGCAGCTGCCGCGCCTGCGACTTGAGTTCGCCGGCGCTTTCGGCTTCGACTTCCTCGACCAGCGAGCGCGCGCCCTCGACGTCGCCGATGGCCTGCAGTTCGCGCGCCAGCGACAGCTTGACGGCATGCGGGCTCTCGTCGTCCTCGTGGGCCGAGGCCGACGGCGCGGCATGGTCGGCACCGTTGCCCGCGCGGGCGGGCAGGCCGGCCAGGGCGCTCATGTCGAACTCGATGAAGCCCGAGTCGGCCGGCAGGCCGGCACCGCCGCGCAGCACGGCGGGGCGGGTGTTGTCGGCGTCGTTGAGCGAGCCGGGCAGGGTGTCGAGCTGCAGCGCGCCGGGGGCGGTGTCGAAATCGTTCTCGAGATCGACCGTCGGCTGCACGCCGAGGCTGGCGGACGGGGGCGTCGTCGGCTGCGCGGCCGGGGCGGGCGCATAGGCCGACTTCGGCAGGCTGGCGCCGACCGGTGCCAGCGGCGGTGGCGCGGGCGGCTGGCTCAGGTCCAGGTCGAAATCGAGCGGTGCCACCGAGGGCACGAAGGCAGGAGCGGCCGCCACCGGCGCGGGGGCGGGCGCGGGCTTGGCGGCTGCCGGCGGGCGGGCCGATGCGGCCGCCAGCGCGCTCGCGAGCGCGGCGCTCTCGGCGGGCGTGGCGCTGCGCGGCGTGCCCGATTCGTACAGCGGATTGCCCGGGTCGAGTTCCTTGCCCATGTCGACCACGCGGGTCCAGTCGGCGCCATTGCCGCCGGTGAGCTTGTGCACTTCGGTGGCGAGGCCCTCGTAGGCGCGCAGGTCGCGGCGCTTGGCGTGGATCTCGAGCAGCTTCAGGTGGATCGCGGTGCGGTCGGGATTCACGCGCAGCGCTTCGCGCAGGATTTCCTCGGCCTGCAGGTCGCGGCCATACGCCAGGTAGACGTCGGCCTCGGCCACCGGGTCGACATCGCCGGCGTCGAGCTGGCTCGGCGAGTACGAGAGCGACGAGACGGTGGAATCGCCGCGGTTCTTGGTGTCGACCGACTCGCCGCCGCTGGCGCCGAAGAAGGAGTCCTTCGGGATGCGGCTCTCGAGGAACACGCTCTCGCTCATTTCCTCGCGCCGACGACCCAGCACGCGGTAGAGCAGGAAGCCGATCAGCAGCGCGATCAGCGCGATACCGCCCAGCATCAGCGGGTTGTCGAGCAGTTCGTCGAGGAAGCTGCGTTCGGGCGGCGGTGGGGGCGGTGCCACGACCTTCTTGGGCGCCGGCTTGGGAGCAGGTGCCGCGGCGCTGGCCGCGGGACTCGGGGCGGGCGCACCGGTGGCTGCGGCGCCCTCGGCGGGAGTGGCGGCTGCGACGGCGGCTGCTGTTGCTGGCGCGGCCTCGGCGGCGGGCGTCGCTGCGGCTGGGGCCGGCGCGGCCGCGGCAGCAGGCGTGGGCGCGGCAGCGGGAGCTGGTGCGGGGCTCGGAGCGGCGGGCGCCACGGCGGCGGCCGGGCCGGCGACGGGCACCGGAATGCCAGGCGTCGCGGCGGGCGCGGCCGCTGCGGGCGCAGGCGCTGCCGAAGGCGCCGCGGCGGTCGAGCCACCCGCGGCCTTGAGCTTGTTGAGCTCCTCGATGTTCTTCGACAGCTCGGCGACGCGGTTGCTGCGGTCTTGCGCCTGGCGGGTCTGCGCGACCTTTTCCTCGGCGGCGCGCGCGGTGGCGTTGCCTTGCGAGATGGTGAGCTTGTCGGGCGCCGTGGCCGCGGCATTGCGGTCCTCGACATTGGCCTGCACCCGGCCGCCGGCGCGGCGGCTGGCGGCGGCGACGTTCGAGGTCGGGGCGTTCTCGGCCAGCCGCTGGCGATAGGCGCTGAAGTCGCGGCTCTGGGCCGTGACCGTGCGGCGGGCTTCCGCGGCCGGCACCGCGCCGGCCTCGGTGGCGCTCGGCAGGTCGAGCACGGCACCGGCCCGGATACGGTTGACATTGCCGCCGATGAAGGCATCGGGGTTGGCCATCAGCAGCGCGACCAGCATCTGGTCGAGCGAGATGTCGGCCGGCTTGTTGGCCGCGGCGATCTTGCCGGCGGTGTCGCCACGCTGCACCGTGACCTGTTCGCCGCTGCCCGCGGGGCGGGGCGAGCGGGCCGTGGGTGCGGGGGAGGAGGCTGCCGACGGCGCCGGTGCCACGGCGACCGGCGCGGGCGCTGCGGCGGGCTCGCGGCGCGTGCGCGCGACCACCGGGCCGGGACGCTCGGCGGGCGCCGCGACCTGTGGCGCTACCGGAGCGATCGGCGTGCCGGCATCGGCCGCGGTGCGCGCGGTGGGCGGATCGAGCAGCACGGTGTAGTCGCGCACGATGCGGCCGGTGCTGCCGTTGGCCTCCAGCAGCAGGTCAATGAAGGGGTCGTTGAGCGGACGACTGCCGTTGAGGCGCACCACGTACTGGCCGCCGGCGCGGCGCTGCAGCGTCGCGCGCACGTCGCGCAGGGCCGGGTTGTAGGGAACGCCGGCCGTCTTGAAGGCGTCGGCGGTGGCCACGTTGATCTTGAGGCTGTCGGCCTCGGCCGCCGTGATCTCGGTCACGTCGATCTCTGCCCGCAGCGGTTCGCCCAGCGCCGACTGCACCTTCAGCGGACCCAGCGCCAGCGCGCTGGCATCGGTGCTGGCCAGACCCATCGCCACGGCCACCGCCGCACTCAGGACCGACAGACGAACGCCGTTCAGGGGAAGGGGGGAGCGAGCGGCCGATGGGCGGGCCGCGGGCAACAGATGTCTTGTCATGCTGATAGGGGGCGGCTCAGGCCCAGAAATTGTAAGAGGACGTTAGCATCATCACCCCCTACTGACAAGGCAATGCGCCCGTTCTACCCAGTGCGCGCATACTTACGAACACATCTTCTGTCGCCTTTCGACAACAAGGGGGTAGGCAACGGGCGCGAACTGCCCCCATCAGGCTTCCAGCAGGATGCGCAGCATGCGGCGCAGCGGTTCGGCGGCGCCCCAGAGGAGCTGGTCGCCGATGGTGAAGGCACCGACGTACTCCGGGCCCATCGCCAGCTTGCGGATGCGGCCGACCGGGATGCCCATGGTGCCGGTCACGGCCACGGGCGTCAGGTCCTGCAGGGTGGCTTCGCGGGTGTTCGGCACCACCTTCACCCAGGCGTTGTCGGCGGCGATCATGGCTTCGATGTCGGCCACCGGCACGTCCTTCTTGAGCTTGAAGGTCAATGCCTGGCTGTGGCAGCGCATGGCGCCGATGCGCACGCAGAAGCCGTCGACCGGCGTGGCCGCAGTGCCGAAGCCCGCGCCCTGGCCGAGGATCTTGTTGGTCTCGGCGCCGCCCTTCCACTCTTCCTTCGACATGCCGTCGCCCAGGTCCTTGTCGATCCAGGGGATCAGCGAGCCGCCGAGCGGGGCGCCGAAGTTGGCGGTCTCGGCAGCGCTGAGGTTCTGCTGCTTGTGCAGCACCTTGCGGTCGATCTCGAGGATGGCGGACTTGGGGTCGTCGAGCAGCGAGCGGACCTCGGCGTTGAGCGTGCCGAACTGCGTCAGCAGTTCGCGCATGTGCTGCGCGCCGCCGCCCGAGGCGGCCTGGTAGGTCATGCTGGTCATCCACTCGACCAGGCCGGCCTTGTAGAGCGCGCCCACGCCCATCAGCATGCAGCTCACGGTGCAGTTGCCGCCGATCCAGTTCTTGCCGCCGTTGGTCAGCGCGTTCTGGATCACGGGCAGGTTGACCGGGTCGAGCACGATGATCGCGTCGTCCTTCATGCGCAGCGTGGAGGCGGCGTCGATCCAGTGGCCGTTCCAGCCGGCGGCGCGCAGCTTGGGGAACACCTCGGTCGTGTAGTCGCCACCCTGGCAGGTGATGACGATGTCGCACTTCTTCAGGGCCTCGATGTCGTGCGCGTCCTTGAGGGCGGTCTCGTTCTTGGCCATCGCCGGGGCCTTGCCGCCGGCGTTGGAGGTCGAGAAGAAGACCGGCTCGATGAGGCCGAAGTCGTTTTCGGCCTGCATGCGGTCCATCAGGACCGAGCCGACCATGCCGCGCCAGCCTACGAGGCCGACCAGAGGTTGAGATGCGTTCGCCATTTGAGTGTGCCCTTTAAGAAAAAAGAAAGTCGCTGGTTTCTCTTTGCGCCCGACTCGTCAGGAGCCGGGTGGGCGTGACGAAGCGGGCTGCGGTTAGCCGGTAATCGTCTTTTTGGTGATCGAGGCCGAGAGTGCCGCCACCACGGCGTCGCCCATCTCGATGGTGCCGACCTTGCGGGTGCCCTCCGACCAGATGTCCCCCGTGCGCAGGCCGGAGGCCAGCACATGCTTGACCGCCGACTCGATCCGGTCGGCAGCTTCGGCTTGGTTGAGGGAGAAACGGAGCATCATGGCAGCGGACAGTATTGTAGCCAGGGGATTGGCAACCCCTTTGCCGGCAATGTCGGGCGCGCTGCCGTGGCTGGGCTCGTACAGGCCCTGGTTGCTGGCATTGAGCGAGGCCGAGGGCAGCATGCCGATCGAGCCCGTGAGCATCGCGGCCTCGTCCGAGAGGATGTCGCCGAACATGTTGCCGGTGACCACCACGTCGAACTTCTTGGGCGCCTTCACGAGCTGCATGGCGGCGTTGTCGACGTACATGTGGTCGAGCTCGACGTCCGGATAGTCCTTGCCGACCTCGGTCACCACGTCCTTCCAGAACTGGAAGGTCTCGAGCACGTTGGCCTTGTCGACGCTGGTCACGCGCTTGCTGCGCTTGCGGGCGGCCTCGAAGGCCACGCGCGCGATGCGCTCGATCTCGGGGCGCGAGTAGCGCATCGTGTCGAAGGCTTCCTCGGCGCCCGGGAAGTGGCCGTCGGCCGCGGTGCGGCGGCCGCGCGGCTGGCCGAAGTAGATGTCGCCGGTCAGCTCGCGGATGATGAGGATGTCCAGGCCAGCGATCAGCTCGGGCTTGAGGCTCGAGGCGTCCACCAGCTGCTCGTAGCAGATGGCCGGGCGGAAGTTGGCGAACAGGCCGAGGTTCTTGCGCAGGCCCAGGATGGCCTGCTCGGGGCGCAGCGGCCGGTCGAGCTTGTCGTACTTCCAGTCGCCCACCGCGCCGAACAGCACCGCGTCGGACTCCTTGGCGAGCTTGAGCGTCGAATCGGGCAGCGGGTGGCCATGGGCCTCGTAGGCGGCGCCGCCGACCAGGGCGGTCTCCATCTCGAACTTCAGGTCGAGCGCCTGGAGCACCTTGACGGCTTCCGCCACGATTTCGGTGCCGATGCCGTCACCAGGGAGAACTGCGATTTTCATTGGGTGGTTGTCGAAGGAAGTGAAACGGAAAACGCCTCAGGCGTTGGCGAGCATCGTGTGCGCGAGCCAGGGCTTCTGCGCCAGCCGCTCGGCCTCGAAGGCCTTGATCTTGTCCTTGTGGCGCAGCGTGAGGCCGATGTCGTCCAGGCCGTTGAGCAGGCAGTACTTGCGGAAGGCCTGCACGTCGAAGGCGAACTCCTGGCCGTCGGGCTTCACCACCACCTGGCGCTCGAGGTCGATCGTCAGCGAGTAGCCCGGGAAGGCGAAGGTCTCGTCGAACAGCTGGGCCACCTGCGCCTCGGGCAGCACGATCGGCAGCAGGCCGTTCTTGAAGCTGTTGTTGAAGAAGATGTCGGCGTAGCTCGGCGCGATGATGGCGCGGAAGCCGTACTGGTCGAGCGCCCACGGCGCGTGTTCGCGCGAGGAGCCGCAGCCGAAGTTCTTGCGCGCCAGCAGCACCGAGGCGCCCGCGTAGCGCGGCTGGTTCAGCACGAAGTCGGGGTTCGGCTTGCGGCTGGCCGGGTCCTGGCCGGGCTCGCCCGGATCGAGGTAGCGCCATTCGTCGAACAGGTTCACGCCGAAGCCGGTGCGCTTGATCGACTTGAGGAACTGCTTCGGAATGATCGCGTCGGTGTCGACGTTCTCGCGGTCCATCGGGGCCACGAGACCCTTGTGCACGGTGAATTTCTGCATGTCTTGTTCTCCTGGTCAGGCGAAGGTGCGCACGTCGACGAAATGGCCGTGCACGGCGGCCGCGGCGGCCATGGCCGGGCTCACGAGGTGGGTGCGGCCACCCGCGCCCTGGCGGCCTTCGAAGTTGCGGTTGCTGGTCGAGGCACAGCGCTCGCCGGGCTCGAGGCGGTCGGCGTTCATCGCCAGGCACATCGAGCAGCCGGGCTCGCGCCACTCGAAGCCCGCGGCCTTGAAGATCTGGTCGAGCCCTTCGCGCTCGGCCTGTTCCTTCACCACGCCCGAGCCGGGCACCACGAGCGCCAGCTTCACGTTCTTGGCGACCTTCTGGCCGAGCTTCTTCACCACGGCCGCGGCCTCGCGCATGTCCTCGATGCGGCTGTTGGTGCACGAGCCGATGAACACCTTGTCGATGAAGATGTCGTTCATCGCCTTGTTCGGCTCCAGGCCCATGTAGACCAGCGCGCGCTCGATGGCGCCGCGCTTGCTGCCGTCCTTTTCCTTGTCGGGATCGGGCACGCGGCCGTCGATCGCCACCACCATCTCGGGCGAGGTGCCCCAGGTGACCTGCGGCTTGATCTGCGTCGCGTCGAGCTCGACCACGGTGTCGAACTTCGCGCCGGGGTCGGACTGCAGCGTGCGCCAGTAGGCCGCGGCCTGGTCCCATTCGACGCCGCTGGGCGCCATCGGGCGGCCCTTGATGTAGCCGATGGTCTTCTCGTCGACCGCCACCAGGCCCGCGCGCGCGCCGGCCTCGATCGCCATGTTGCACACCGTCATGCGGCCTTCCATGCTGAGGTCGCGGATCGCCGAGCCGGCGAACTCGATCGTGTAGCCGGTGCCGCCGGCGGTGCCGATCTTGCCGATGATGGCCAGCACGATGTCCTTGGCCGTGCAGCCCAGGGGCAGCTTGCCCTCGACCTTCACGAGCATGTTCTTGGCCTTCTTGCCCAGCAGCGTCTGCGTGGCCATCACGTGCTCGACCTCGCTGGTGCCGATGCCGTGCGCGAGCGCGCCGAAGGCGCCGTGCGTGGAGGTGTGCGAGTCGCCGCAGACCACCGTCATGCCCGGCAGCGTGGCGCCGGTCTCGGGGCCGATCACGTGCACGATGCCCTGGCGCTTGCTCAGGAACGGGAAGAACGCGGCGGCGCCGAACTCGGCGATGTTGTGGTCGAGCGTGGTGACCTGCTCCTTGCTGGTCGGGTCGGCAATGCCTTCGTAGCCGCGCTCCCAGCCGGTGGTCGGCGTGTTGTGGTCGGCCGTGGCCACCACCGAGCTGATGCGCCACAGCTTGCGGCCGGCTTCGCGCAGCCCTTCGAAGGCCTGCGGGCTGGTGACCTCGTGCACCAGGTGGCGGTCGATGTAGAGGATCGCGGTGCCGTCTTCCTCGGTGTGGACGACGTGTTCGTCCCAGATCTTGTCGTAGAGCGTGCGTGCCATGTCGGTCTCTTCTCTTTCGTGGGGAAATGGATTGTCTTGGGTTTCAGGCCGCGAGCCGGTCGGCGCCGGCTTCGGCCTCGGTGGAGGAGGCCGCGTGCAGGTGGTTCACCAGCGTGCGGGCCGCCACCGGCAGCGTGGAGAAATCGCGCGCCACCAGCCGGATCTCGCGCGCGGCCCAGGCGTCGGACAGCGCCACGCTGACCAGCCCGCGGCCGATGCCGTCCTGCATCAACTCGAAGGCGCGCTGCGGCATCACGCCGATGCCCAGGCCGTTCTGGATCATCCGGCACATCGCATCGAGGCCGGTGACGTGGATGCGCAGCTTGACGCTGCGGCCCGCGAGCAGCGCGGCCTCGTGCATCGCCACGTAGATCGAGCTGTTGGTGTGCAGGCCCACGTGGTCGTAATCGAGCGCGGCGATGAACTCGATCGCGCCCTGCTCGGCCAGCGCATGGCCCGCAGGCACGATCAGCGCCAGGCGGTCGTGCCGGTAGGGCAGGCTCTGCAGCTCGCCCGCGCCGCCGGCCACGTGACACACGCCGAGGTCGGCCGCGCCTTCCTGCACCGCGCGGATCACCTCGGTGCTCAGGTGCTCCTCGAGGTCGATCTTGATCGCCTCGTGGGCGCGCGTGAACACGCCCAGGTCTTCCGGCAGGAACTGCACGATGGCCGAGATGTTGGCATGCACCCGCACGTGGCCGCGCACGCCGTCGGCGTACTCGCTGAGTTCGCCCTGCATCTTCTCGAGGCTGTAGAGCACCGATCGCGCGTGGTGCAGCAGGCTTTCGCCGGCCGGCGTCAGGTCGACGCCGCGCGCATGGCGGTAGAGCAGGGTGGTGCCGAGCGTGGCCTCGAGGTCCGACAGCCGCTTGCTGATGGCCGAGGCGGCGATGAATTCGCGCTCCGCGGCGCGCCCGATGCTGCCCAGCTCGCACACGGCCACGAACAGCTGCAGCGACGTGAGGTCGATGCGGCGGGCAAAGTTGCGTTCGGACGTGCTCATGGGGGCTTGGGCATCGCATCTGGCGATGAGTCGGCTATTTTCTTCCTGTTTTCATGCAGTTGCCATCGTGATATGAGATGGCATTGCTGCCCGAGCGCGAGGAGGGCCATGCCGAACGGGCAATAAAAAAGCTGCCCGAAGGCAGCTTTTGCAGGGAGCGGTCGGAAGAACCGATCAGCGGGCCGAGATCGGCTTCACGTCGCGCTTGGGCGAGCCTTCGAACAGCTGGCGCGGACGGCCGATCTTGTACTCGGGGTCGCCGATCATTTCGTTGAGCTGGGCGATCCAGCCGACGGTGCGGGCCAGCGCGAAGATCGCGGTGAACAGCGGCACCGGGATGCCGATGGCGCGCTGCACGATGCCCGAGTAGAAGTCGACGTTCGGGTAGAGCTTGCGCGACACGAAGTACTCGTCTTCCAGGGCGATCTTTTCCAGTTCCTTGGCGAGCTTGAACAGCGGGTCGTTTTCCAGGCCCAGCTCGGTCAGCACTTCGTTGCAGGTTTCCTGCATCAGCTTGGCGCGCGGGTCGTAGTTCTTGTACACGCGGTGGCCGAAGCCCATCAGCTTGACGTTCGAGTTCTTGTCCTTGACCTTCTTGATGAACTCGCCGATCTTCTCCACGCCACCTTCCTTCTGGATGTCGTAGAGCATGTTGAGCGCCGCTTCGTTGGCGCCGCCGTGGGCCGGGCCCCAGAGGCAGGCCACGCCGGCCGCGATGGCCGCGAAGGGGTTGGTGCCCGACGAGCCGCACAGGCGCACGGTCGAGGTCGAGGCGTTCTGCTCGTGGTCGGCGTGCAGGATGAAGATGCGGTCGAGCGCGCGCTCGAGCACCGGGTTCACCTTGTACTCCTCGCAGGGCGTGGCGAACATCATGTGCAGGAAGTTGCCCGCATAGCTGAGTTCGTTCTTCGGGTACATGTACGGCTGACCGATCGTGTACTTGTAGGCCATGGCCACGAGCGTGGGCATCTTCGCGATCAGGCGGATCGCGGCGATCTCGCGGTGCTCGGGATTGTTGATGTCCGTGCTGTCGTGATAGAAGGCCGACAGCGCGCCCACCAGGCCGGTCATGATGGCCATCGGGTGTGCGTCGCGGCGGAAGCCGCGCAGGAAGAACTGCATCTGCTCGTTGACCATCGTGTGGTTGGTCACGAGCTTGGTGAAGTTGGCCTTCTTGGCCGCGTCCGGCAGTTCACCGTACAGCAGCAGGTGGCAGGTCTCGAGGAAGTCGCAGTTGGTCGCGAGCTGCTCGATGGGATAGCCGCGATACAGCAGCTCGCCCTTGTCGCCGTCGATGTAGGTGATGGCCGACTGGCAGGCCGCGGTGGACATGAAACCCGGGTCGTAGGTGAACATGCCGGTCTGCGCATACAGCTTGCGGATGTCGATCACGTCGGGACCGACGGTGCCCTTGTAGATCGGCAGTTCGACCTTGTCGGCACCGTTGCTGAACGATAGCGTGGCCTTGGTATCGGAGGCTTTCATTTCGGGTTTCTTTCAGAGGATTGTTCGGGAGGGCGAGGAGGAAGAGGTCGTGGAGGCTGCGGGCCGCTGCGCACCGTCGGCGCGCATCAGCTGCAGAAGCTCGACCACCTCGGCCCCGGCCCATGCGGGCTCGGGCTCCTTTCTGCGAAGGAGAAGATCGAGCAAATCGTTGTCCGAGAGGTCCATCAGAACCTCCATCGCGCCGGCCTGGCCGACGGTGATGCGAGATTCGTGCCGCTCGAAGAAGCGGGCGATGAACAGATCGTTTTCGAGCAGGCCGCGCCGGCAGCGCCACTTGAGCTTGCTGAGCGCCCGTTCGTCGAGCGGCTCGGCCGCCGCGCTTCCCGAGGAAAGCGCCGAGGGCGATGGAGTGCCGGGCAAAGCAGCCATGTCGGGTCAGATGGCGCGACGCACCATCAGTTCCTTGATCTTGCCGATGGCCATGGTCGGGTTCAGGCTCTTCGGGCACACGTCGACGCAGTTCATGATCGTGTGGCAGCGGAACAGGCGGTACGGGTCCTCGAGGTTGTCGAGGCGCTCGGCGGTGGCTTCGTCGCGGCTGTCGGCGATGAAGCGGTAGGCCTGCAGCAGGCCGGCCGGGCCCACGAACTTGTCGGGGTTCCACCAGAAGCTCGGGCAGCTCGTCGAGCAGCTCGCGCACAGGATGCACTCGTACAGGCCGTTGAGCTCCTCGCGCTCTTCGGGCGACTGCAGGCGCTCCTTCTCGGGCGGCACGGTGTCGTTCTGCAGGTACGGCTTGATCGAGTTGTACTGCTTGAAGAACTGGGTCATGTCGACGATCAGGTCGCGGATCACCGGCAGGCCGGGCAGCGGCTTGAGCACCACGGTGCCCTTGAGCGTGTTCATGTTGGTCAGGCAGGCCAGACCGTTCTTGCCGTTGATGTTCATCGCGTCGGAACCGCAGACGCCTTCGCGGCACGAGCGGCGGAACGACAGCGTCGGATCCTGCGCCTTGAGCTTCATCAGGGCGTCGAGCAGCATGCGTTCGTGGCCGTCGAGTTCGATCTCGATGGTCTGCATGTAGGGCTTCGCGTCCTTGTCCGGGTCGTAGCGGTAGATCTGGAATGTGCGCTTCATCGTTGTGACCTTGTGAATGCTTTTACGTGGCTGATCTGAGCTGGCGCTTAGAAGGTGCGAACCTTCGGCGGAACCGAGGCGACCGTGAGCGGCTGCAGCTTGACGGGCTTGTAGGAGAGGCGGTTGTCGGCGCTGTACCAGAGCGTGTGCTTCATCCAGTTGGCATCGTCGCGGCCCAGCGGCGCGACCGGATCGTCGGCCGGGCGCTCGTAGTCCTCGACGGTGTGGGCACCGCGGCATTCCTTGCGGGCCGCGGCCGAGACCATGGTGGCCTGCGCCACTTCGATCAGGTTGTCGACTTCCAGTGCCTCGATGCGCGCGGTGTTGAACACCTTGGACTTGTCCTTCAGGCCGATGGCCTTCACGCGCTCGCGCACTTCGGCGATCTTGACCACGCCTTCGTCCATCGAGGCCTGCTTGCGGAACACCGCCGCGTGCTGCTGCATGGTCGAGCGGATCTGGTTGGCCACGTCCTGCGCGTACTCGCCGCCGGTGGAGTTCTGCAGTTCGTTGAGGCGCTCGAGCGTGCGGTCGGCGGCATTGGCCGGCAACGGCTTGTGTTCCTTCAGCTTGTCGTTGAACTCGACGATGTGGTTGCCGGCCGCGCGGCCGAACACCAAGAGGTCGAGCAGCGAGTTGGTGCCCAGGCGGTTGGCGCCGTGCACGCTCACGCACGAGCATTCGCCCACGGCGTAGAGACCGTTGACGACGGCGCTGTTGTCCTCGCCCTTCTGGATCACGACCTGACCGTTGATGTTGGTCGGGATGCCGCCCATCTGGTAGTGGATGGTGGGCACCACGGGGATCGGCTCCTTGGTGATGTCGACGTTGGCGAAGTTGACGCCGATCTCGTACACCGAAGGCAGGCGCTTGTGGATGGTCTCGGCACCGAGGTGGTCGAGCTTCAGCAGCACGTAGTCCTTGTTGGGACCGCAGCCGCGGCCTTCCTTGATCTCCTGGTCCATCGAGCGCGAGACGAAGTCGCGCGGTGCCAGGTCCTTCAGCGTGGGCGCGTAGCGCTCCATGAAGCGTTCGCCGTTGCTGTTGAGCAGGATCGCGCCTTCGCCGCGGCAGCCTTCGGTCAGCAGCACGCCCGCGCCGGCCACGCCGGTCGGGTGGAACTGCCAGAACTCCATGTCCTGCAGCGGGATGCCCGAGCGCGCGGCCATGCCGAGGCCGTCGCCGGTGTTGATGAAGGCGTTGGTCGAGGCCTGGAAGATGCGGCCCGCGCCGCCGGTGGCCAGCAGCACGGTCTTGGCCTGCAGGATGTGCAGGTCGCCGGTTTCCATCTCGAGCGCGGTCACGCCGACCACGTCGCCTTCGTCGTCGCGGATCAGGTCGAGTGCCATCCATTCGACGAAGAACTGGGTGCGCGCTTCCACGTTCTTCTGGTAGAGCGTGTGCAGCATCGCGTGGCCGGTGCGGTCGGCCGCGGCGCAGGCGCGCTGCACGGGCTTCTCGCCGTAGTTGGCCGTGTGGCCGCCGAACGGACGCTGGTAGATCGTGCCGTCGGGGTTGCGGTCGAAGGGCATGCCGAAGTGCTCGAGCTCGTACACGACCTTCGGTGCCTCGCGGCACATGAACTCGATCGCGTCCTGGTCGCCGAGCCAGTCGGAACCCTTGATCGTGTCGTAGAAGTGGTAGTGCCAGTTGTCCTCGCTCATGTTGCCGAGCGAGGCGCCCACGCCGCCTTGCGCAGCGACGGTGTGCGAACGGGTGGGGAACACCTTGGAGAGCACGGCCACGTTGAGGCCCGCGCGCGCAAGTTGCAGCGAGGCGCGCATGCCGGAACCGCCGGCACCGACGATCACGACGTCGAACTTGCGCTTGGTGATTTGTTCTTTTGTGTAGGTCATGGTGGGGATGGGGTCGTCAGATTTTCCAAAGCACTTGAATGGCCCAACCCGCACAACCGACCAGCCAGACGATGGTGAAGATCTGGAGCACGAGGCGGATCGCGACGGGCTGGATGTAGTCCATCCAGATGTCGCGCATGCCGACCCACACGTGATAGAGCAGCGACACGATGACGCAGAAGGTCAGGACCTTCATCCACTGGGCGGCGAAGATGCCGGCCCACAGGTCGTAGCCGATCGGGCCGCGCGTGAAGATCAGCTGCGCCAGCAGGATGATCGTGAAGAGCGCCATCAGGGCGCCCGTGACGCGCTGGCTGAGCCAGTCGCGCAGACCGTAGTGCGCGCCGACGACGATGCGCTTGGAGCCGTAGTTCACAGACATTTCAGGCTCCTTCTCAGTACAGGCCGAACAGCTTGGCGCCGAGCACGACGGTCAGCAGGACGCTCGCGGCCAGCGTGAAGATGGCCGAGCTCTTGCCGAACTCCTTGGTCACGGCCTTGTGGCTCACGTCCATCCAGAGGTGGCGCACGCCGGCGATGAAGTGGTGCAGGTAGGCCCAGATCAGCGCGAGCACCACGAGCTTGAAAAACCAGCCCGGAACGAAACCAAGGCCGCTGTTGAAGGCGGCCTTGAACTTGGCGAACGAATAGTCGGACGAGAGCGAGGTGTCGAACATCCAGATGATGAACGGCAGCAGCAGGAACATCAGCGCGCCGCTGACGCGGTGCAGGATCGACACGATGCCGGCCGGAGGCAGACGGTAGGTCGTGAGATCGGTGAAGGCGTTGATGTTGCGGAATTCGCGACGCCGTGGTGTGGAGGAGGATGCAAGCTCTGTCATGGAGGGGCTTTCGTGGCTTGTTGATTGACTTGTTCTGAGAGCGAACGCTTTTGTTTTCTCTTCGGGAAATGCAAACAACGCAAAATTCTATTGCAATGCACCATCGCGCATCGGTCGCGCTCGCGTCGACGCACCGCCGCAGTCGGATGCTCTTGACTTCATAGCGTGTTGCGCGCGCTGCACGGCGGCTCGAAGCGTATTCGTTGCATGGTCCATCGTGAGGCGCATTCAGCCGAGCTGGTTGCGATAGTGGTGCGTGTCGGTGCGATAGAGACCGCGGCGCAGTTCCATCGGCATGTCGTGGTACGTGTGGGCCACGCGTTCGACGCTCAGCAGCGGCATCTGCGGCGTGACGTCGAGCAGCTGCGCCTGTTCGGCATCGGGCAGCACCGCGCGGATCTTCTCTTCGGCGCGCACCATGCGCACGCCGAATTCGGTTTCGAACAGCGCGTACATCGGACCGGGCCAGGCGCGCAGCCGCTCGGCCGTGAGGCCCTTGAACGGCGTGCCCGGCAGCCAGAGGTCCTCGAGGATGGTCGGCACGCCGCCGTAGGCGAGCACGCGCCGCACCTGCAGCACGGCGTCGCCGGTGCGCAGGCCCAGTGCGCGCGCCACGTCGGCCGAGGCGCGCAGGCGCTTGCAGTCGACGATGGTGCGTTCGGCCGGACCTTCCGCGTTCGGATGGCCGGTGTCGGGCACCAGCTTCAGGAAGCGGTACTGCACATGCTGCTCGGCATGCGTGGCGACGAAGGTGCCCTTGCCCTGGCGCCGCACCACGAGGTTCTCGGCCGCGAGTTCGTCGATCGCCTTGCGCACCGTGCCCTGGCTGACGCGAAAGCGCACGGCCAGGTCCATCTCGCTCGGGATCGGCTCGCCCGGCTTCCACTCGCCCGCCTGCAGGCTCTGCAGGATCAGGGTCTTGATCTGCTGGTAGAGCGGGCTGAACGAGGGCGTGGTGGGCTCGTCGAGGGTGGTGGTGGGGCTGTTCATGGCAGGGCGTGGGTAAGCGCCGTAGCGGAACCCGGAGGATATCTTATATAAGACATAAGACGGGGCTCATCGAATCGGCTTAAAATGCCCGCCGTTCCCGCGCCGCGGCCGTCCGGCCCGTTTCGGACCTTCCGGCCGCCCCGCGAGACTTCCGCCGCCGCGTCTCGCGCGTGCGTCGACACCGTCACATCACTTCTGGAGTCTTCCCATGAGCAAAAAGCCCGTCCGCGTTGCCGTCACCGGTGCCGCCGGTCAAATCGGTTATGCCCTGTTGTTCCGTATCGCGTCCGGCGAAATGCTCGGCAAGGACCAGCCGGTCATCCTGCAATTGCTCGAAATCCCCGACGAGAAGGCCCAGAAGGCGCTCAAGGGCGTGATCATGGAGCTCGAGGACTGCGCCTTCCCGCTGCTGGCCGGCGTGATCCCCAGCGGCGACCCGCTGGTGGCCTTCAAGGACGCCGACTACGCGCTGCTCGTGGGTGCCCGTCCGCGCGGCCCCGGCATGGAGCGCGCCGACCTGCTGGCCGCCAACGCGCAGATCTTCACGGCCCAGGGCAAGGCGCTCAACGCCGTCGCCAGCCGCGACGTCAAGGTGCTGGTGGTCGGCAACCCGGCCAACACCAACGCCTACATCGCCATGAAGAGCGCGCCGGACCTGCCGCGCAAGAACTTCACCGCCATGCTGCGCCTGGACCACAACCGTGCCGCCAGCCAGATCGCCGCCAAGACCGGCACCGCCGTGGGCGACATCGAGAAGCTCACCGTCTGGGGCAACCACTCGCCCACGATGTACGCCGACTACCGCTTCGCCACCGTCGGCGGCAAGAGCGTCAAGGACCTGATCAACGACCAGGTCTGGAATGCCGACACCTTCCTGCCCACCGTCGGCAAGCGCGGCGCCGCGATCATCGAAGCGCGCGGCCTGTCGTCGGCCGCCTCGGCCGCCAACGCCGCCATCGACCACATGCGCGACTGGGCCCTGGGCTCGAACGGCAAGTGGGTCACGATGGGCATCCCGTCGGACGGCCAGTACGGCATTCCGAAGGACGTGATCTTCGGCTTCCCGGTCACCACCGAAAACGGCGAATACAAGCTGGTCGAAGGCCTGGCCATCGACGAATTCAGCCAGGAACGCATCAACAAGACGCTCAAGGAACTGCAGGACGAGCAGGCCGGCGTCGCCCACCTGCTGTAAGCCAGGCACCGGCATGCTCGACTGGAACCCCGCGCTCTATCGTCGCTACGAGGACGAGCGCACCCGCCCCGCACAGGAACTCCTGGCGCGGGTGCCTCTGGCGGAGGCGGCCCGCGTGGTCGACCTCGGCTGCGGTCCGGGCAACTCCACCGAGCTGCTGGTCCACCGGTTCCCGAAGGCCCAGGCCCTCGGGACCGACAACTCCGAAGCCATGCTGGTCAGCGCGCGCGAGCGCCTGCCCGGCGCGCGCTTCGAGCTGAGCGACATCGCGACCTGGGCGCCTTCCGCGGAAGCGGCGCCCGACCTCATCTATGCGAACGCGTCGCTGCAATGGGTGCCCGATCACGAAACGCTGATCCCGCGCCTGTTCGACGCGCTCGCCCCCGGCGGCGTGCTGGCCATCCAGATGCCCGACAACCGCCAGGAACCCACGCACCGCCTGATGCGCGCGCTCGCGGCCGAAGCACCCTGGGCCGAGCCCATCGGCGATGCCGACCGGCTGCGCACCAGGCTGCTGCCGCTGGGCGGCTACTACGACCTGCTCGCGCCGCGCGCGGCCAACGTCGATGTCTGGCACACGATCTACCAGCACCGCATGGCCGATGCCGCCTCCATCGTCGAATGGGTGCGCGGCACGGGCCTGAAGCCCTTCGTCGACCGGCTGCCGCCCGACCTGCAGGCCAGCTACCTGGCCGAATACGAGCGCCGCGTGAACGAGGCCTACCCGGCACGCACCGACGGCAAGCGGCTGCTGGCCTTCCCGCGCATGTTCATCGTGGCGCAGAAGAAGGCGTGACCACCGTGAGCGAACGCGCCCCCGCCCATCCCGCCCAGGTGCTGCTCGGCGCGCAGGCCGGCGCCGTCAGCCTGCCGGTGTGCGACCACTACAGCGGCGTCGAGGCGCGCATGAAGAAGAGCCTCGCGCTCCAGGCCGAGATGGCCGAGGAGTTCGGCGCCTGCGTGTTCGACGTCACCCTCGACTGCGAGGACGGCGCCCCGGTGGGCGGCGAGGCCGAGCATGCCGCGCTGGTCACCGAGCTGGCGCTGGCCGCCAGGCCCGGCATGCGCGTCGGCGTGCGCGTGCACCCGGTCGACCACCCGGCCTTCGCGGGCGACGTGGTCACCATCGCGGGCCGTGCCGGCCAGCGGCTGAGCCACCTGATGGTGCCGAAGGTCGAGTCGGTGGCCGATGTCGAGCAGGCCGTGGCCGCGCTCGATGCCGCCGATGCGGAAACGCTGCCGCTGCACGTGCTGATCGAATCGCCCCTGGCCGTGCACAACGCCTTCGACATCGCCGCCCATCCGCGCGTGCAGTCGCTGAGCTTCGGCCTGATGGACTTCGTCTCGGCCCACGCCGGTGCCATCCCCGCCGAGGGCATGGGCGCCGCGGGCCAGTTCACGCATCCGCTGGTGGTGCGCGCCAAGCTGGCGATCGCCTCGGCCGCGCATGCGCACGGCAAGGTGCCCTCGCACTGCGTGGTGACCGAGTTCAACGACATGGACGCCATGCGCACCGCGGCCCGCAAGGCGGCCCGCGAATTCGGCTACACGCGCATGTGGAGCATCCATCCGAACCAGATCCGGCCGATCCTCGAGGCCTTCGCGCCCGACGAGGCGCAGATTCAAATTGCCACAAATATCCTGGTCAAGGCGGCGGCCGCGGATTGGGCGCCGACACAAATTGATGGCACATTGCACGACCGCGCGAGCTACCGTCATTTCTGGCAGGTACTGACGCGTGCCCACGCAACAGGGCGCGCGTTGCCGCCAGAGGCCCAGGCCTGGCTGACGCCCGCGGTCTCCTGAAACCTCCGAACCAGCCTCAAGGAAACCCTCACATGAAGAAAATCGCCCTGATCGCCGCAGTGGCCCTGGCTCTGCCGTTCGGTGCGCTGGCCCAGAGCAGCAGCACGCCCGCCAAGCCGGCCGCTGCCAAGCCCGCCGCCAAGTCCGCCGAAGCCAAGAAGGCACCGCCCAAGCGCCAGGTCACCCGCAAGGCCGCCAAGGCCGTCGAGGAAGTCACGCCGATCAGCGACGACACCAACATCGTGCTCACCGAGTCCGACCTCGAGGTCGCCAAGCGCGTGTCGACCGGCAAGGCCCAGTGCGAACTCGGCGCCGACGTGACCGTGACCGAGGACGAGAAGAAGCCCGGCTTCTTCACCGTGACCACCAAGGGCCTGCGCTACCGCATGCACCCGGTCGAAAGCCGCACCGGCGCCATCCGCCTCGAAGACCCCCGTGCCGGCGCCATGTGGCTGCAGCTGGGCAACAAGTCGATGCTGATGAACCAGAAGGCAGGCCTGCGCATCGCCGACGAATGCCAGACGCCGGCCCAGATCGCCTTTGCCGAAGAAATGAAGAAGAACCCGCCGAAGAGCCTTTTCGAAGGCGCTGACGGCGACAAGAAGTAAGTCGACCCCACGAGGGACGGCGCGGCTCTTGCTTGCCGACCGGCGAAGGCCGGACGGCGGGTCGAACACCGCGCCGCATGCCCTCCAGCCCCAAGTTTCCGGAGAAAAGAAGATGTTGCAAGCCTACGTTGACCATGTCGCCGAGCGCGCCGCGCTCGGTATCCCGCCGCTGCCCCTGAGCGCGAAGCAGACCTCTGAAGCGATCGAGCTCCTCAAGAGCGCGAACGAAAAGGACGGTGCCTTCCTGCTCGACCTGCTGACCCACCGCGTGCCCGCGGGCGTGGACGACGCCGCCAAGGTCAAGGCCAGCTATCTCGCGGCCGTGGCGCATGGCACCGAGAAGAGCGCGTTCATCACGCGCGCCCGTGCCACCGAACTGCTCGGCACGATGCTCGGCGGCTACAACATCAGCCCCATGATCGACCTGCTGGACGACGCCGAAGTCGGCGCCGTCGCGGCCGAGGGCCTCAAGAAGACGCTGCTGATGTTCGACCAGTTCCACGACGTCAAGGAAAAGGCCGACAAGGGCAATGCCAACGCCAAGGGCGTGCTGCAGAGCTGGGCCGATGCCGAGTGGTTCACCAGCCGTCCCGAAGTGCCGCAGAGCATCACCGTCAGCATCTTCAAGGTGGCCGGCGAGATCAACACCGACGACCTGTCGCCCGCGCCCGACGCGACCACGCGTCCCGACATCCCGATGCACGCCCTGGCGATGCACAAGAACGCGCGCCCCGGCATCGTTCCCGAGGAAGACGGCAAGCGCGGCCCGGTGAAGTTCATCGAGGACCTGCGCGCGCGCGGCCACCTCGTGGCCTACGCCGGCGACGTGGTCGGCACGGGTTCGTCGCGCAAGAGCGCGACCAACTCGGTGCTGTGGTTCACCGGCGAGGACATCCCGTTCGTGCCCAACAAGCGCTTCGGCGGCGTCTGCCTCGGCGGCAAGATCGCGCCGATCTTCTACAACACGATGGAAGACTCGGGCGCGCTGCCGATCGAGCTCGACGTGACGCAGATGAACATGGGCGACGTGGTCGAGCTGCGTCCCTACGAAGGCAAGGCCCTGAAGGACGGCCAGGTCATCGCCGAATTCACCGTGAAGAGCGACGTGCTGTTCGACGAAGTGCGCGCCGGCGGCCGCATTCCGCTGATCATCGGCCGCGGCCTCACGGCCAAGGCGCGCGAAGCGCTGGGCCTGCCGGTCTCCACGCTGTTCCGCCTGCCGCAAAGCCCGGTCGACACCAAGAAGGGCTTCTCGCTGGCACAGAAGATGGTCGGCCGCGCCTGCGGCCTGCCCGAAGGCCAGGGCGTGCGCCCGGGCACGTACTGCGAACCCAAGATGACTTCGGTCGGCTCGCAGGACACCACCGGCCCGATGACGCGCGACGAGCTGAAGGACCTGGCCTGCCTGGGCTTCTCGGCCGACCTCGTGATGCAGTCGTTCTGCCACACGGCGGCGTACCCGAAGAAGGTCGACGTCAAGATGCACCATGAACTCCCCGAGTTCATGGCCAACCGCGGCGGCGTTTCGCTGCGCCCGGGCGACGGCGTGATCCACAGCTGGCTCAACCGCCTGCTGACCCCCGACACCGTGGGCACCGGCGGCGACAGCCACACCCGCTTCCCGATCGGCATCAGCTTCCCGGCGGGCTCGGGCCTCGTGGCCTTCGCGGCCGCCACCGGCGTGATGCCGCTGGACATGCCCGAGTCGGTGCTGGTGCGCTTCAAGGGCAAGATGCAGCCCGGCGTCACGCTGCGCGACCTGGTCAACGCGATTCCCCTGTACGCCATCAAGTCGGGTCTGCTGACGGTGGCCAAGCAAGGCAAGAAGAACATCTTCTCGGGCCGCATCCTCGAGATCGAAGGCCTGCCCGACCTCAAGGTCGAACAAGCCTTCGAGCTCAGCGACGCCTCGGCCGAACGCTCGGCCGCCGGCTGCACGGTGCACCTGAACAAGGAACCGATCATCGAATACATCAACAGCAACATCACGCTGATGAAGTGGATGATTGCCGAAGGCTACGCGGATGCCCGCACGCTGGCACGCCGCATCGCCGCGCAGGAAGCCTGGCTCAAGGACCCGCAATTGCTCAAGGGCGATGCCGACGCCGACTATGCCGCCGTCATCGAGATCGACCTGGCGGAGATCCACGAACCGATCGTGGCCTGCCCGAACGACCCGGACGACGTGAAGACGCTGAGCGACGTGGCCGGTGCCGCGATCGACGAAGTGTTCATCGGCTCGTGCATGACCAACATCGGCCACTTCCGCGCCGCGTCGAAGCTGCTCGAAGGCAAGCGCGACATCCCGGTCAAGCTGTGGATCGCGCCGCCGACCAAGATGGACGCGCAGCAGCTGACCGAGGAAGGCCACTACGGCGTGTTCGGCAATGCCGGTGCCCGCACCGAGATGCCGGGCTGCTCGCTGTGCATGGGCAACCAGGCCCAGGTGCGCGAAGGCGCCACGGTCATGTCGACCAGCACCCGCAACTTCCCGAACCGCCTGGGCAAGAACACCAACGTGTACCTGGGTTCGGCCGAGCTGGCCGCCATTTGCTCGCGCCTCGGCCGCATTCCGACCAAGGAAGAGTACATGGCCAGCGCCGGCGTGCTCGATGCGTCCAGCGCGCAGATCTACCAGTACCTGAACTTCGACAAGATCGAGGACTACAAGGGCGTGGCGGATTCGGTCACGGCCTGAGTCTGAAGACAGGCCGGACGGTCCCCGGGCCGGCCCGGCCCGCGTCGACGAAGCCCCGCATCCGCGGGGCTTTTTTCATGGCGCCCGCGCTGGCATTCAGAGCGCCGGGGGGCGGTTCGGGCTCAGGTACTGCGTGCCCTTGAGTTCCATCGCCGCGCCCGCGGGTCCGCCCACCGCGTGCGGCAGCGAGGTCGTGAGCGAGGTCGCGAAGTCGCCGCGGTAGAGCTTGGCGCCCTGGTGCGTGAGGTTGGAGTTGGCGTCGATGTGGATCGCCTCGCCCAGGCCCGACCAGAGGCGGCAGAAGCCGTAGTCTTCCGAGAGGTAGCGGCGCGTCACGGGGTCGATCATCACGTCGAAGAAGCGGTAGTGCAGGCCGAGGTCGGCCTCGCCGATGCTGTCGGGCACGTAGCTGAGCTCGGGATAGCTCGCCATCAGCCGCTCGAACACGCCGCGTTTGATCGCCATGAAGCCCGTGGGCGCCTCGGTCATCTTCATGAAGCCGTCGGGCTGCACCTCGAGCTCGACCTTGCCGCTGATCTCGGAGGCGTTGGCGTTGACGGTGTAGCGCGTGAACGTCGCTTCGAACTGCGCGCGCGTGGTGCCGGCCGCGACGCCTTCGTGCGGCCAGTCCTCGCGCTTGAGCGGATAGACGCCGGCCGCGATGTCGTAGTCCGAGAGCAGCAGCCGGAACGCCGCCTGCGCCGAAAAGCCGATGTCCGCGTCGATCCAGAACAGATGGGTCCATTCCGGGTTGGCGAGGAACTGGGCCACGCAGTTGTTGCGCGCCCGGGTCACGAGGCTTTCGCCCTGGTGGAACAGCACCTGCATGCGCATGCCGGCGCGCTCGGCCTCGATGGCGAAGTTCATCATCGACATCACGTAGTTCTGGAAGAACTTGCCGTCGTGGCTCGGCGTGACGATCACGGGAAAGAAGCGCTGGAGGGCGGAGGGTTCGAGCATGGCGGCTCCGGTTATCGGGCGGGGCGCTGCATCAGGCCGAGCAGCAGCGTGTTGTACACCTCGGTGGCGGCCGCGTTGCCGGGCAGGTAGCGGTCGATCAGGCCGCGCTGGCGCTCGCGGTAGGCGAGCGACTGCGCATCGTGCGTGTCGATCGCCTCGAGCACGCGCGCGCTGCCCGCGGCCACGTCGTTGGCTTCGTAGTAGTAGCCGAGGTCCGCGCACAGGTGGGCGTTGTGCACCAGCGGATAGCCCTGCCAGCAGGTCTCAAGGTAGAAGTAGTTGAGCGGGTTCTCCCACTGGTGCGAGATCACGATGTCGGTGTTCTGCGCCAGGAAGGTCGGCGTGTCGTGCCGGCCCAGGAACACGGCCTTGTGCTCGCGCACCAGATCGAGCTGGTTCATCAGGGTGATGAATTCCATGTTCTCGCGCGCCATCTTCTCGGCGTTGGCCACCTGCAGCAGCGCGATCGCCTCGCGCCGCGCGCGGTAGGCCAGTTCGGCGACCAGGATCGGGTAGAGGCAGAACTTCACCACGTTGATGTTCGGCTCCATCACGCTGAGGCGCCGCGGGCCGACGCGCGGCTGGTAGACGCCGCCCTCGGGCAATCCGCGCGTGCGCTCCTCGAGGAACACCGGGCTCCAGACGAAGGGCACAGCGCGCGCCTCGATCCGGCGCAGCACCTCGAAGTAGGGCTGGCTGATGTGCGCCACCTGCGGAACCATCCAGATGTCGTCGTAGCGCTGGTTGACGAACAGGTTACGGCCCCATAGCGGCTTGTTGAACAGCATCGACTCCATCGCGTGCACGTACTCGAAGCCGCAGCAGTACGACACCAGCCGGGCGCTGCGCTGCTTGAGGTAGTCGGTCTGCAGGTGGTCGATCTGGCCGCCCAGCTCGATCAGCACGTCGACGCTGTCCTTCGCTCCCTCGAAGTTCGTCGTGGGCCAGCGCGCCTGGTCCCAGGGCAGGGCCGACGTGATCGGCGTGGCCGTGGTGTTGACCAGCACCACCGAGGCCACGCCCGGGCAGTGCTTGAGCGCCTCGGCCAGAAACACGGCGTTCTGCTTGATGCCGTTGTTCCAGAGGGTTTCGGCTTCGTGGTGGAGGCCGATGGTGATGCCGATGCGGAGGCGGTTGGTTGAATTCACTTTTGTTGCTCAATTGTTAATTGATGCCGCCTGTGCTTTGTGGTGAGAAATAAATCACAGGTGAATAAGTTGTTATGTGAACAAGTTCCACATTGGACTGGCATCGAGAGCGATTCCGCTCAATTCATCAAGCCATGCGCTGCGATGGCGATGTGAATTAATTCCATACGATTGAGAAAAAGTCCTTACGAAACATGGGCTTGCGGCGTGACTGTCACTGGTTTTGGCTGGCATCGAGATTCTATGTTTTCGCAGCCAAGAGACTATCCGGAGACAATTGTTAATCAGTGTGAATGTTAATTTCACGCTGTTCTGTGAACTAAATCATCGAAATTTTTCAAGCAATTTTTCTCGATGCATTTCGAATGTAAACAAGTATGTACATTCCACCGCTCTTGTGAACAGCGCGGTGATTGAGATCTCGGCGACGAGCGTCAAGCACGACCCTTTCACATTTTTTCCGGGACCTCCCGCGCCGGTCCCGAGATTCCACACGCAGTTGGCAGTCAATGAACAAGTCATATAGAAGTATCTGGAATGAGTCGCTAGGTGCATGGGTGGCTGCTTCGGAAATCACTTCCGCCCGAGGCAAGCGCAGCAGTTCGGCTGCCGTGATCTCGGGTGCCGTGCTGAGCGTCGCCCTGGCGTCCTTCGGTTTGATGGAGAGCGCGAACGCCTACATCGTCGGACCGCCGAACGGCGCCTGCAACACGGGTGCGAACACCGGCCCCGATGGCAAGGCCTACCCGGCGACGGTCGATCCGGTCGACGGCTCCGGCGTGTACTCGACGGTGGTGGGCGGGTGCTCGGCCAACGGTGGCGGCTTCCTGGGCGTGACGCTGTTCGGGTCGTTTACCAGAGCCACGGGCAAGGGCGCCAGCATGTACGGCATGGGGTCGACTGCCGCGCAGTTCGCCTCGGCCTTCGGCTTGCAGGCCAACGCCTCCGGCATCAGCAGCGTGGCGATGGGTCACAACTCCGTGGCCAGCGGCGGTACCAGCCTCGCGATCGGCTACTCCGCCAATGCGCTGGGGCCATCGGCCATCGCGATCGGCCCGAACGCCAACGCGGCGGCCCTTGGCTCGTCGAACCTGGCGATCGGCTCCGGAGCGCTGGCCACGGGCACGGCTGCAAGCCTGGGCGATTCGACCGCCATCGGCACCAGCGCCAAGGCCACGGGGCAGGACTCGACCGCCGTCGGCGGCCAGACCACCGCGTCGGGCAAGAACACGCTCGCGATCGGCAACAACGGCACGACGGCATCGGCGGATGGCGCCACCGCCTTCGGCGTCGGCGCGACCGCCTCCGGTCAGAACTCGCTGGCGGCTGGCAACGGTTCCCTTGCTTCGAACAACGGTTCGATCGCCATCGGCAGCAACGCGAACGGCGTGGCCACCTCGGCGGCGACCGACGGCATCGCCATCGGCGGGCAGTCCTCGGTCGTGGCGGCCGCCACCTCCGGCATCGCGGTGGGACGCGGCGCCGTGGTCAACGGCGCCTTCGGCATCGCGCAGGGCGATGGCGTGACCAGCGGCGCGACGGGCCGCAACGTGGCGATCGGCTCCAGCGGGACCACGGCCAACGGCGGCAGTGCGAACGGCGGCGCCGTGGCGATCGGCCGCAATCAGAAGGCGACCGGCGACGGCGCGGTGGCAATCGGCGATCCGAACACTGCCACTGGCACAGGAGCGGTGGCCGTGGGCGCCGACAACACGGCCAACGGGACCGGAGCGCTCGCGGTCGGTAACGCCAACAATGCAATCGGCACGGCCGCCATCGCGCTGGGCAGCACCTCGAACGCTACCGCGAACGGCACCGTGGCGATCGGTAATGTGGCGAATGCCTATGGCACCGAAGGCGTCGCGATCGGTTCGGGCGTACGGGCCAACACCTTCGGTACCGCGATCGGAACCGGCTCCAACGCTGCTGGCATGAGTTCCACCGCCATCGGCCAGGCTGCCAGCGCCCAAGGCCTCAATTCGACGGCGATCGGGCTCAACAGCCGCGCCCTGGCGACGCAGGGGGTGGCGATCGGCGCGATCGCCACCGCAGGCGACAACGCGTTGGCCATGGGGTATAGCGCGAACGCCTTGGGAGGCAGCAGCCTGGCTCTTGGGGCCCTTTCCACGGCCAATCAGTCCGGAGGGGTGGCGGTCGGCACGTTCTCGCAAGCGACCGGATCTTCTGCCACGGCCTTGGGCACCGCCGCCAATGCATTCGGCAACAGAAGCGTGGCGCTCGGGCGCGACGTGGCTGCCGGCAACACGGGCAGCGTCGCCATCGGCAACACCGCCAATGCCGTGGCTGCCAACGCCGTGGCGATCGGCACCGTGTCGATCGCCACGGGTGCCGACTCGCTGGCGCTTGGCACCAACGCGCGTTCCATCGCGGACGGCGCCATCGCCATCGGCAAGAACGCCGCCATCGGCTCGAACACCGACGTCAACACCATCGCGATCGGCACGAACGCGAACAGCTGGGGCGGCAGCATCGCGCTGGGTACCGGCGCATCCGCCGACCAGATCGGGGTGGCGCCGCAGAACGCCTCGATCGCGATCGGCGGCAATGCAACGACCGACGACCGGACCACCCGCAGCATCGCGATCGGCAACGGTGCCGTCGTCAAGTCGGCGGACCTGTCGGTCACCGATGCGGCGATCGCCTTCGGCGCCAACGCGATCAGCCTGGGCTCGAACGCGGTGTCGATGGGCACGGGCGCCAACGCCGCTTATGCCAACAGCGTCGCGCTGGGCGCGGGCAGCGTGACGGGCGCCAAGGCGCCGACCGGCAACGGCTTCCTCACCGGCACCAACGCACCCGCCTCCGAAGTCTCGGTGGGCTCGTCGTCGGCCCTGCGGCGCATCACCAACGTGGCCGATGGTGCGGCGCTGCAGGACGCCGTGACGGTGGCGCAGCTGAGCACGGGCATGAGCACGACCGCCAGCAGCATCGGCAGCCTGTCGACCTCGACCTCGACCGGCCTGAGCACCGCGACCAGCAGCATCGGCAGCCTGTCGTCGGGCCTGAGCACGACGAACAGCCGGGTGTCGAGCCTGTCGACCTCGACATCGACAGGGCTGAGCACCGCCACCAGTTCCATCAGCAGCCTGTCGACCTCCACCTCGACGGGCCTGAGCACGGCCACGAGCAGCATCGGCAGCCTGTCGTCGGGTCTGAGTACGACGAACAGCAGCGTGTCGAGCCTGTCGACTTCGACGTCGACCGGGTTGAGCACGGCGACCAGTTCCATCGGCAGCCT